>NZ_JAYRVJ010000572.1:0-5062 GCF_041918635.1 Promineifilum sp. (SeqCode) | reverse complement strand
GGCGGCGGCTCCAACTTCGCCGGCTTCACCTTCCCGTTCGTCCACAAGAACCTGACCGAGGGTAAGCGGACGCGGGTCATTGCCGCCGAGCCGGCCGCTTCGCCCAGCCTGACCAAGGGCGTCTACGCCTTCGACTATGGCGACACGGCCCAGATGGCCCCCATCGTCAAGATGTACACCCTCGGACACACCTTTATTCCCGCCGCCATCCACGCCGGCGGCCTGCGCTACCACGGCATGTCGCCGCAGGTCAGCGCGCTGCTGGACGGCGGCCACATCGAGGCGCGGGCGGTGAAGCAACTGGACACGTTCAAGGCGGCGCTGACCTTCCTGCGGGCCGAGGGCATTATCCCCGCGCCGGAGTCCACCCACGCCATCCAGGTTGCCATCGAGGAGGCGTTGGCCTGCAAGGAGAGCGGCGAGGCCAGGGTCATCGCCTTCAACCTGAGCGGCCACGGCCACTTCGACATGGGCGCCTATGATGCCTTCCTGAAGGGACAGCTAGAGAACTATGAGTACTCGGCCGACGCGGTGACGGAAGCAATGCGGTATTTGCCGCAGGTGTAGTTGGCAGTTGCTAGTTGTCAGTTGTCGCTGTCTGGATGTCTGTTGCCAGCACCAAATTCTGACAACTAACAACTGACAACCGACAACTGACAACTAGCAACTGCCTCCCGAAGGAGAACAATGAGCGACGCACACTTCAACACCTACGCGCCGACGCTGGACGAATTCCGGGCGCTGGCTGGCGGGCCGGCCAACCTCATCCCGGTCACCCGCGAGTTCGCCGCTGACCTGGAGACGCCGGTCTCGGTCTATCTGAAGCTGATGGACGAGCCGGGCGCGTCCTTCCTGCTGGAGTCGGTCGAAGGCGGTGAGCAGGTCGGCCGCTACTCCTTCATCGGCGTCACCCCACGCGAAACCATCACCCTACGCGGGCGCACGGTTGAGAGGAGGGGAGGAACCGCCGCCGGACGACGGATGACGGACGATGCCGCTCCCCTGCTCCCCGACTCCCGTCGGGCCCACGCCTCCTCCGCCCCCCTGCCAGGTGGTGGCGGCGCTCTGACGACTTACGAGTTGGCCGAAGGGCAGGACATCCTGCACGCGGTCAAGGCCGAGATGGCGCGCTATCGGGCCGCCCCACTGCCCGGGCTGCCCCGGCTCAGCGGCGGCGCGGTCGGCTACCTGGGCTACGACGTGGTGCGCTTCTTCGAGCGGCTGCCGCAGACGGCCGCGCCCGGCCTCGACCTGCCCGACGCCGTCTTCCTGCTGGCCGACACGCTGGTCGTCTTCGACCACGCCCGCCACCGGCTCATCCTGCTGGCCAACGCCCACGTGCCTGACGGCGGCGACGTCGAGGCGGCCTACGTGGACGCGCTACAACGCATCGACCGGCTGGCGGAGAAACTGTTGCGCCCGCTGCCGGCCGTGCCCAGCCGGCGCTGGGGCGCGACGGCCGGCAACGGCAACGGCTTGGAGACGAACATGCCGCGCGAGCGGTACGAGGCCATGGTGCGCGAGGCCAAGGAACACATCGCCGCCGGCGACATCTTTCAGGTGGTGCTGAGCCAGCGCTTTGGCCGCCGGACGAGCGCCCACCCGTTCGCCGTCTACCGGGCGCTGCGCATGCTGAACCCGTCGCCCTACATGTTCTACTTCAACTTCGCGCCGCTCGACATGCAGGTTATCGGCGCGTCGCCGGAGATGCACGTGCGGCTGGAGGACGGCGTCGCCAGCGTGCGCCCCATCGCCGGCACGCGGCCGCGCGGCGCGACCCAGGCCGAAGACGCGGCGTTGGCCGCCGAACTGCTGGCCGACCCCAAAGAGCGGGCCGAGCACGTCATGCTGGTCGATCTGGGGCGCAACGACATCGGCCGGGTCAGTGAGTACGGCTCCGTGGCCGTCACCGACCTGATGACGGTCGAACGCTACAGCCACGTCATGCACATCGTCAGCCACGTGGCCGGGCGCATCCGGCCGGGGCTGGACGCCTACGACCTGATGCGAGCCACCTTTCCGGCCGGCACGGTCAGCGGCGCACCCAAGGTGCGAGCGATGGAGATCATCGAGGAGCTGGAGGGGCAGCGGCGCGGCCTCTACGCCGGGGCGGTCGGTTACTTCAGCTACGACGGCAGCATGGACACCTGCATCGCCATCCGCACGATGGTCATGCAGGGCGACCGCGTCTCGGTGCAGGCCGGCGCGGGCATCGTCGCCGACAGCGACCCGGCGACGGAGTATCAGGAGTGCGTCAACAAGGCCAGCGCGCTGCTGGTGGCGGTGGCGCGCGCCGAGGCGGGGGCTTTATAGTGAGGAGGAAGAGGCTCACGCAAAGACGCCAAGGAGCAAAGGACGCGAAGAAGAGCAACCATCCTTGGCGTTCTTTGCTTCTTAGCGCCTTGGCGTGAGCTTCTTTCCTCAGTAAAAAGGTTCTAGACCATGGACAAGAAAAAGATCGTATTCAGCGGCATCCAGCCGACGGGCAACACCCATCTGGGCAACTACCTGGGGGCGATACGCAACTGGGCGGCGCGGCAGGCGGAGAAGACCAACTACTTCTGCGTCGTCGATCTGCACAGCCTGACCGTGCCCCAAGACCCGGAGAATCTACGCTTCCAGACACGCTCGATGGCGGCCATCCTGCTGGCTTGCGGCATCGACCCGCAACAGAGCACGCTGTTCATCCAGAGCCACGTGGCGGCCCACACTGAGGGGTGCTGGCTGCTCAACTGCGTCACGCCGCTCGGCTGGCTGCAACGCATGACCCAGTTCAAGGACAAGTCGGCCCGGCAGGAGAGCGTGCTGACCGGCCTGCTCGATTACCCGGTGCTGATGGCCGGCGACATCCTTTTCTACGACGCCGACGAAGTGCCGGTGGGCGAAGACCAGAAGCAGCACGTCGAGCTGACCCGCGACATCGCTCAGCGTTTCAACGCGCTCTACAACGTGGAGTTCTTCGTCGTGCCCCAGCCGATCATCCCGCCCGTCGGCGCGCGCGTCATGGGCCTTGACGACCCGGCGGTCAAGATGTCGAAGAGCCTGGCCGACAAGCGCGGCCATGCCGTGCGCCTGCTCGACCCGCCAGACGAGATCCTCTACGCCTTCAAGCGCGCCGTGACCGACAGCGGCCGGGAGATTCGCTTCTCCGACGACCCGGAAAAGGCGGGGGTGAACAACCTGCTGGGCATCTACCAGGCCGTGACGGGCAAGGGCCAGGCCGAGGTGGAGGCCGACTTCGCCGCGGCCCGAGGCTATGGCGACCTGAAGGTGGGCGTGGCCGAGGCGGTCATCGAGACGTTGCGCCCCATCCAGGCCCGCTACCACGACCTGATGGCCGACACAGCCGAACTGGATCGCCTGCTGGCCCACGGCGCCGCGCAAGCTCGCGTTATCTCCCAGCCGAAGGTGGACGAGATGAAGCGGATGATGGGGCTGGTGCTGCCCCGCTAGACTTAGACCTCTGAGGTCTGGATGAAAATGCGCATGGGAGTAATGACCAACTGGATTACAATAGAAGGCTGGAGACACGGTCACACCTTTGCACGGTCGTCTGCGTTGTCTCCGCACACAGGGAGTACCCGATGAAGCCTTTTACGCTCTTGATCCTGTTGGTCGTCCTGCTGCTGGCGGGCTGCAACGGCGCGCCTGAACAACCGACCGCGACCCAAATCCCGCCGCCGCCCACCGCGGCGGCGACGGCGGAACTGGAATTGCCGACGCCGCTGCCGCCTGAAGCGACGACCATCGCCGACGAGCCGACGCCCACCGGCGAAGCGCTTGCCACCGTCGCCCCCTCGCCGACGACCGAACCGGCCACAGAGCCGGCTGCCTCGCCCACCGCGGCTGAGGCTGCCAGCCCCACGCCCGCAGCCACGGCCACGGCCGCTCAGTCGCCCACGCCGCCGACTACGCCCGGCCTATTCGGGCCGGGCCAGGTGGACATGCGCACCCTGGCCGCCGGCGACGTGCATGCCTATGTCGTCCAGGGGACGCGCTTCCAGCCGATCATTCTGTTCGTCGAGCCGGAGAACCAGCTCAACGTCGCCCTGACTGTCTACAGCGGCGACGTGAGCGGCCAGGCGACGCCGGAGGGCGTCACCCCGCTCAACTCGGCCGACAACGCGCTGGCCGGGCGGCCGGAAATCCTGGTGCTCAGCCCCGACGCCGACGGGCTGTTCACCTTCGTCGTGCGCGCGGCAGCCGGCGAGGGCAGCTACACCGCCCACCTGTACGACCTGACCACGCCCGCGCCCGGCATGGCCGTCCAGCAGACGGACACGCTGGCCGCCGGCGAAGAGAAGCTCTACACTGTCACCTCGCGCGGGGCGCGGCCTATCATCGCCGTGGCCGACCCCACCGACCAATCTGACATCGCCCTCGACTTCCTGGGCGCGGATGGGGCGGTGCTGACCACGGCCAACTTCGGCGGCCCCGGCGGCGCGGAGACGGCCTACGTTCTGCCGCTGGGCGCGGCGTCGTACTCGATCAAGATCCGCGAGGTCAACGGCGGGCCGTCGACCTTCCAAATCGCTATCGTGACATTGGAATAAGAAGAGGAAGAACCCGCAGATTATGAAGAGGCTCACGCAAAGAGCGCCAAGGTTCCCAAGAATGCAAAGCCCGAAAAGATTCTTGCTTTGCGCTCTTTGCTTCTTGGCGCCCTTTGCGTGAGCTTCTTGGTCTGCGGATTCTTCTCTGGAGGAATGCGAATGGTACTGGTTATCGACAACTACGATTCGTTCACCTATAACCTGGTGCAATACCTGGGCGAGTTGGGCGCGGAGCCGTGCGTCTATCGCAACGACCAGGTGACGCTCGACGAGATCGCCGCCTTGCGGCCGGCCCGCATCGTCATCAGCCCCGGCCCCGGCACACCGGACGACGGCGGCATCTCCAACGACGTGATCCGCGCCCTGGGGCCGACAACGCCGGTGCTGGGCGTCTGCCTGGGCCACCAGTGCATCGGCCAGGTCTACGGCGGTGTGGTGACGCGCGCGCCGCGGCTGATGCACGGCAAGACGTCGTCGGTCTATCACAACGGCCACGGCCTCTTCAATGG
>NZ_JAYRVJ010000571.1:0-20199 GCF_041918635.1 Promineifilum sp. (SeqCode) | reverse complement strand
GGAAGATGAGGTCAGTGGGGCGGGAGGGGGGGGACAGCGGGGGGTGCCCGGGTGGGGGGTGGGGGGTTACGCGGGCGGCCCCCCCGGGCGGGCCGCCCCGCGGGGGGCCCGGCCGGCGCGGGGGGGGGGGGGGGGGGGCGCGGGGGGACCCCCCGCGGGCCGCCCCCTACCGCCCCACTGACCTCATCTTCCCCTGCCGCCTCAGCACCGGCAAATAATTCGCCCCCAGCCCATTGACGACCATGACGCCCAGAAGGATCAGCGCGAAGCCGGCCAGGGCATACCAGGTCAACTGCTCGTCCAGCACCAGCACGCCCAGGATGACGCCGAAGACCGGGATGACGTAGGTGACCATCGAGATGTAGGTCGGGTTGGCCGTCTCCAGCAGGCGGTAGTAGACGATGAACGCCAGCCCGGTTCCCAGGATGCCTAGCGCGACCAGCGAGGCGGCCGCCGCGGGCGATGGCGCAGCTAACTGCCACGGCCGGTCGATGAGTAGCGCGACGGGCAGCATGAAGAGCGTCGCCAGTGAGAGCTGGGTGGCCGGCGCGACCAGCGGCGGCAAGCCCCGCAGGTGGGCGCGGCTGTAGATGATAGCGATGCCATACAACGCCGAGGCGACGGCAACGGCAATCAGTCCCCACGTCGATGCTTGCACCCCACCGGCCAGCGACGGCAGGATGAGCAGGAACAACCCCACAAAACCCAGCAGCACGCCAAGCAGCTTCGAAGCCGTCATGCGGTCGCCCGGCACAAGAAAGTGAGCCAGGATGATGGTGAAGATGGGCGTCGTGCCGTTCAGGATGGAGGCCAGGGCGCTGTCGATGTACTGTTCGCCCCAACTGAGTAGAATCCAGGGCAGGGCGTTCTGCAACAGAGCCAGGACGGCCAGCCGCCGCCACAGTGTCCGCTCGCGGGGCAGCGAGCGCCGCGCCGCCATCAGGGCGACCAACAAGAAGGTCGCGCCGACCCCGACGCGGCCTAGCACCAGGGTCAGCGGCGGTATGTCGCCCACCGCGACCTTGATGAACAAAAAAGACGGCCCCCACATGGCCGCCAACAGCATGAGCAGTAGCAGGTTTTTGAGGTTCATAAGCGCACTCGCCCGAATTATCGCATGATTCGCGGCGGCGTCTGTAAAGTCGGTTACATGACTAAAGACTTGACAGGTGGGCGGCCACAAGTTTCGCTTTTATGAGAGGGCTATTGGCCGCCCACCTGTCAGGTCTGAGCGAGATGGGCGAGTTGGCCGGCTGCGGCGGATAGGCAGACAAGCCCGGAGAAGCGAGCTAAGACGACAGCTAGACCCGTAGCGACCCCCGGAACCCCCGAGCGGCATAGTAAGATTGCGCGCCGTTGTGATAGACGAAGACCTTGTCGTAACGGCGATCACAGAAGAGGGCGCCGCCGAGCTTTCTAACGTCAGCAGGTGTCATCACCCAGCTTGACGTTTTCGTATCGAAATTTCCAAGTTGTTGCAGCGCTCGGTATTGTTCTTCCGTTAACAACGCAATGCCCATGGCCGCGGCCATGTCCATCGCGTTATCGTCTGGTCTGGCTTCTTTCCTTGACTCCTGCGCTTCACGGTCGTAGCAGACACTGCGGCGGCCTTTGGGACTCTCCGCTGAACAATCATAGAAAATGTATTCGCCCGTCTTGTCGTCACGGCCTACAACGTCCGGTTCGCCCCCGGTTCGCTCCATTTCACTGAGCGACCACAGCTTTTCAGGCTCCGCTTCGAGCCTGGCGCGCACGCCGGCCCATTCAAGACCCTGGTGGCGGTTCATATTTTGCTCAAAACGGGCTTGCAATACGGTGAGGAGTGCTTCACGCGCTTCTGGAGAAAGGGTTACGTTTGCCATAGTTTTTATGCTAACCATGTTTTATTTTTGGTCAATGCTTTATCTGAACAGGCTCAAAGAGAGGGTTCTCCCTAGGTCAAGGTTCATTAGTAGACCCGCCCGAACTATTGCCTGATTCGCGGCCTCATCTGTACAATCGGCTGCAGGTGGGTGAGCTGGCCGGCCGGCTGCGGCGGGTGGGCTGGCCCGCCCGACCGGAGAACCATCATGACGAAAGAATCTCTGGGCCACGTAGAACTGGAGTGGACGTGCCCGTTCTGCAACACGCGCAACCGGGGCCGGAATAAGGTCTGCGCCAATTGCGGCGCGGCGCAGCCGAAGGATGTCCAGTTCGAGCAGGCCGCCAAGGACGAGCTCGTCACCGACGCCGAGGGGCTGGAGTTGGCCAAGGCCGGCCCCGACATCCACTGCCCGTTCTGCGGCACGCGCAACCCTGCCACGGCCAAGAAGTGCTCCCGCTGCGGCGGCGACCTGACCGAAGGGGAACGGCGCGAAAGCGGCCAGGTGCTCGGCGCGCAACAGACCGGCCCCGTGGCCCAGGTCGCGTGCGAGTACTGCGGCACGAAAAACCCGGCCACCAACGTCAAATGCACTAACTGCGGCTCGCCCCTGGCTAAAGCGCCCCGACCGAAGCCCGCCGCCGCCCCGGCCGCGGCCGCCGCGCCGTCCCGCATGAGCCCGGTCATGCTCATCGTCGGCGGGATCATCCTGCTGGTGATCTGCGGGGCCATCGCCTTCTTCGTCGCCCGCGGCTTCCAGACGGAGACCAACGTCGCCCGCGTCAGCGACGTGACCTGGCGGCGCAGCATCGTTGTCCTGGGGCTGGCCCCCGTGGAGCGCAGCGCCTGGGCCGACGAGATACCGGGCGACGCCGACGTCGGTTTCTGTTCGGAGCGCGAGCGGGAACGCTCCCCCTTCCCGACCGATCGCTCGGAGGAGGTGTGCGGCACGCCTTACGTCGAGGATGAAGGCACTGGCTTCGGCGAACTGGTGCAGGACTGCGAGTACATCGTCTACGACGACTACTGCGAATACACCACCATCGAGCTAATGCCCATCGGGACGATTGACGAATCTGGCTCCGACCTCAACCCATTCTGGCCGCAGACCCGGCTGGAGCAGGATCAGCAACTGGGCGAGCGCCGCGAGGTCTACCAGATCACCTTCGACGTGGACGGCGAGACCGTCGCCTACGAGACGACCAACGCCAGCGAGTTCGCCCGGTTCGCGCCGGGCAGCGCGTGGCAGGTCGAGATCAACGGCTTCGGCGACATCGTCAACATCGAACCCGCTCGCTGACCCCACACTATGGAATCCCTCTACCGACTATCGGCGCTGGTGCGCGGTTATGACCTGCGCCTCGGCTACAACCGCGTCATTCTGGGGCTATCGGCGCTGGGCGCGCTGGTGGCCGCCGCCGTCCGGTTGGTTGCGGACGCAACGGTAGAGGAGGCCCTGTGGCGGGCCGTCGCCGCCGGCGCGGCCGTGTTCGCCGCCGCAGCCATCGCCAAGGAACTTGATCCCGACCGGCCTCGCGCCGCCGTGGTCGCCGCCGCCGTGGCCGCGGCTGGGGCGTGGTTCATCCGGCCGGATACGCTGGACGTGCTGGCGGCGCTGCTGTGGCTGATTCTGGCCGTGCGGCTCATCAACCGCTCCACCGGCCTGCGGCCGAAACTCAGCGACGCGCTGGCCCTGCTGGCCGTGGCCGCCTGGCTGCTCTGGCGAGGCTTTCCCCTCTTCGGCGCGCTGGCGGGCGGCGTTTTCCTACTCGACGCTCGGCTACACGACGGTCGCCGGCTGCACGCCGTCCTCGGCGCGTTGGCGCTGGTGAGCATCGCCATCGCCTGGGCGCTTGGTTGGGTTGATCTGGCGCCCATCCCGTCCGGCCGCTGGCTGACAGCCGGCCTGCTGGCCGTCGCCGTGGCCTTCATCCCCGTCATCCTCACCTACTACACCGTCGCCGCGACGGCCGACGCCACGGGCGCGCCGTTGAACGGCGCGCGCGTCCAGGCCGGGCAGGCGGTCGCTCTGGGCAGCGGCCTGTCATTGGCCTCCTGGCAGGGCCAGCCGGGCGCGGCGCTGCTGTTCGCGCTGTGGGCGGCATTTCTGGGCATTGTGGGGTATTATTTGCTGATCACACGCGCGCGCCGCTCGGCCGCCTCACTGTAGACATGCCCAAGACCACCGTTCGGGCCGCCTGGCCCCTCCCGCTCCTGTTACTGGCTGCCGCGCTGCTGCTCGGCGGCTGCGCGCCGGCTGCCGCCGGCCCGGTCGCTGTGGCCGTGGACGCGGGCGTCGATAGCGCGGCCGTTCCCGCAGCCACGCGCCCGCCGGTCATCAGCACCGGCGTGCCGCCGTCGCCGACACCCGCGCCATCGGCCACGCCGACCGCGCCCCCCGCGCTAACCGCGTCCCCCACGCCGCTGGCGACCGCGACGCCCATCCCTTCGCCCTCGTCCCGCCCGTCGCCAACGCCCGACCGCGATATCCTGTGTAGCCAGCGCCTGCCCGGCAGCGACTTGCTAACCATCGTCACGCTGACCTACGGGCTGAGCCGCGACTTCGAGCCGCGCGGCCTGGTTCCCCTCGATGGCTACCTGCCCAAGGAGGTGACGTTGGGCTACCCGACTCAGTTGCGCCACGTGGCCGTCGGACCGCTGGTGCGGATGATCGCCGACATGCAGGCCGCCGGCCTCCACCCGTTCATCATCTCCGGCTACCGCAGCTACTCGGCCCAGGCCATCGCCCGCCAGAAGTGGTTCGAGGAAGAGCCGGAGCGGGCGGCCATCCTCAGCGCGCCGGCCGGCTTCAGCGAGCACCAGTTGGGGACTGTAGTCGACTTCGGCTCGCCCGAACTGCCGGAGGTCGTGGGGCAGGAGGATATCGAGTTCCACACCTACTTCTACAAGACGAGCGAGGGCATGTGGCTGGCCGAGAACGCCCATAAGTACGGCTTCACCCTGAGCTACCCGTTTGAGGCGTTCGAGATCACCGGCTTTTTCTATGAGCCGTGGCATTTCCGTTACGTGGGCGTCGAGATGGCGACGCACCTCCATGAGGCGGGCATCTCCCTGACCGAGCACCAGTTGGCCGAGGAGCCGCCGCCCTGTATCCCGGACGAATCGTGAAACAGAAGACGCTTGTTCTGGCGGCCATTCTGCTGGCCGCTCTCTTTGTCCTGAGCGCCTGTGGGCAACCGCCGGCCGACACCACCGCGCCCCCTGTGGCCGAGGCTGCCACGGCCGAACCCACCGCCGCGCCGACGGCCACGCCCACGGCGACGGCGACGCCTTCGCCCACCGCCACGCCCACGACAACACCCACCGCCACGCCCAGCCCCGTGCCGCTGACGCTGGCCGCGCCGGCCGAGTGGGAGGCCGCCGCCCGGAGCGCCGGCGAGCGTCTGGCGGCGTCCGGCTATGCCTGGACGGTCGTGGCCGTCGAAGACCCGGCCGCGGCGCTGGCCGACGGCCGCGCCCAGGCCGCGCTACAACTGGGCGAAGGGGGCGAGGTCGTCCGGGCCGAGCCGCTGGCCTTCGCCGTGCCGTTTACGACCACCTGGGAGTACCTGAACGGAGCCGAGGCCGACGCCATCCTCGCCAACGGCCACGGGCTGGTGCAAGTCATTCGCTGGAGCGACATGGACCCGACCATTAAGGCGATGCGCGTGGATGGCCGCCACCCGACCGACCCCGACTATCCCTACCGCGAGACGTGGTCGCTGGTGGCCGCGCCCGGCCACGAGGCGGCGGCGGCCGAACTGGCTCCGGCGCTGGCCGAGGCGCTGGCCCCCCTGCCGACGATTCGCCTGGCCGCGGTGGGCGACCTTAACATCGCCCGCACGCAGGCCGAAATCATCACCACCACCGGCGACTTCGTGTACCCCTTTGCGCGGGTCAAGTCCGTCTTTGACGCCGCCGACTACACCATCGGCAACCTGGAAACGTCCCTGGGCGACGTGGGCGAGCCGGCGGACAAGCGCTACACCTTCCGCTCGCCGCCGGAGGCGGCGCAATCGCTGGCGCTGGGCGGCGTCGATCTCGTCTCGCTGGCCAACAACCACGCCCTGGACTACGGGCCGGAGACGCTCTTGCAGGGCATTGACCTGCTGGCCGCGGCCGGCGTGGCCGTGGTGGGCGGTGGGGCCAACGACGCGGCGGCCCACGCGCCGCACGTGGCCGAGATCGGCGGGCTGAATGTGGCCTTCCTCGGCTACGTCCACGTGCCCGTCGAGGCGGTGACCAACTTCGACACCCAAAGCTGGACGGCCACGGCCGACGCGCCGGGGCTGGCCTGGGCCGACCCGGCGCGCGTCGCCGCTGACGTAGCCGCCATCCGGCCGTCGGTCGATCTGGTGGTGGTCATCCTGCACAGCGGCTATGAATACATTGAGGAGCCGAGTAAGGAGCAGGTGGCGGCGGCGCGGGCGGCAGTGGACGCGGGGGCCGACCTGGTGGTGGGCCACCACGCCCACATCCTGCAGGGCATCCACCATTATAACGACGGCGTCATCGCCTACGGTCTGGGGAACTTCGTCTTCAACATCGAAGGCCCGCCGGAGACGGCCATCCTGAACGTCTGGCTAGACCGGGACGGCGTGCGCCAGCTGGAACTCATCCCGGCCATCGTCCAGCAATACGGCCAGCCGCGGCTGGCCGACTTTGAGGAAGCGCAGACGATCCTGTCGCGGGTGTACTACCTGACGACGATCCTCAACGCGACGCCCTAAACGGTAGGGGCGGGTTTGAAACCCGCCCCTACAGGTGTGACCATTTGTGTACGGGCGGGTTTGAAACCCGCCCCCACGACACCTGAAAATGGTTAGGGCTGCGCCACGGCCGCCGCACCTGGCCCGACGAACTGCTCGGTCGAGAAGCCGCTGACCAGCCCCCGCTCGTTCAGCGCCGCAATGCTGACGGCGTAGGTCACGTTGGGGTCCAGACCGGTCAGGGCGACGTTGCCGGCGTTGTGGGCGCGCACGAACCGGAAGGTCGGGTAGTAGGTCGAGTCAGCCGGACGGAAGGAGATGGCGTAACCGGCGGCGTCCTCAGAGACGGGCCACGTCAGCAGGTAAGCTCCCGGTTCGGCCATCGTGGCGACGACGGGCGGCGCCGGCTGGTGCGGCCCCCCGGCCAGATTGGCCGTGACGGCCACGTTGAGCTGCACAATCCGCTGGTGATAGTTGTAGTCGATCAGATCCCACGTATCCCGGTTGGAGTTGAGGAGATCGGGGTCTTCCACCGACTCCATGACGCGGATGGACGGGAAGCCCACGGCCACGAACTCGCGGTGGTCGCCCCAGCGCCCTTCGCGGTCTAGCGCGTCCTGGATGAGAACGGGGAAGGTGGGCAGGTAGAGGCCGCCCACGTATTCGTAATACCGGCCCAGCGCGCCGTTATTGGAGGTCAGAAACTCCGGGGCGAAGAGGCGCACGTGCTGGGGGACGCCCGCCCGGCCGCCGACCGCGTCATAGTTGATCGAGGCGATGATGTTCTTGCCATCGAGGAAAGCGTTTTCGGCGAAGTACCGCGCGCCAAACGCCCCCTGCTCCTCGGCCGAGGTTGCCAGGAAGACGATGGTCTGGTTCCAGTCGCGCGAGCTCATAATGCGCGCCGTCTCGATCAGCAGGGCGATGCCGGAGGCGTTGTCGTTAGCCCCCGTCGCCCGGCTGGCGCCGTCCGTCACCTCGCCCGGCCGGTTGTCGTAGTGGGCCATCAGTACGATGATGCCATTGCCGCCCCCCTTGCCCGGCAGGGTGGCGACGACGTTGCTCTGGTCGGCGGTGTAGCCGCTGTAGGATAGGGGAAAGTCCTGGAACTCAACGACCAGCCGGCCATTGCCGACGCGCACGAACTCATTGAAGATCCAGCGCCGCGCCGCGCCGATGCCGAAGGTCTCTGACTGGGTGTCGCTGAAGGCGTTGCGCGTGCCGAAGCTCTCCAGTTGGCGCACGTAGGCCATGAGCTGTTGCTGCGACACCTCCAGGATCAGCGACTCGATGGCCGGATCGAGGGTCGGCACTACGTCGCTGACGGGATCGGTGATCAGCTCGCCGGACGCATCGGGGATCATCAGGGCCGGCGTGGCCGGCGGCGGGGTGGGAATGACGAGTTGCGGCTGTGGCTCCATCAGGCTACAGCCGGCGGCGGCGAGCGCGATCAGCAAGACGCTGATGAGGCGGTTGATCGATTTCGACACTGGCTTCCCTTATCTTCCACGCAAAGTGGCCATTCTTCTTCCGACGACCGGGGAGCATACCCGAATTGGCGCGCCGGTGCACGCCTGCTGATCAACGGTTAACCTACGCTGTCTCCGAGTCGACGGCCTCCGGCGGCTTGCTGAAGACGGGCGGCCGGACGACGCCGCCGCTGGTCTGGTGCCCCTGGCCGATGACGACAAACGCCGCCGGGTCGATCTCGGCCACGACCTGGCGCAGCAGTTCCACGTCCGGGCGGGTGACGGTGCAGAACAGGATGGTGTGCTCCGCCTGCGTGTACATGCCCTCGCCCGACCAGCGCGTGACGCCGACGCGCAGCCGCTCCATCATCATCGCCCCGACTGCTTCGGGCCGGTCAGTGACGATGAAGACAATACGCACCACGCTCGGCCCCTCAAAAACGTAGTCGGAGGCCAGCCCCATGATGAAGAGCATGATCATGCCGTACAGCGCCCGCTCCCAGCCAAACGCCAGGCCCAGGGCGATGATGACAAAGCCGTCAATGGCGACGTAGAGCTGGCTGATGGGGATGCCCGTCTTGACTTGCAGAATGCGGCTGATGATGCCCGTGCCGCTGACCATGCCCCGGCCGTGGATGACCAGCCCATAGCCGATGCCGCCCAGCACGCCGCCATAGATCGCGGTCAGCAGCAGGTCATCGACGATCCCGCCCGTTGGCAGGAAGCGGGCTGTCACGTCCACGCCGATCGTGTAGAACACCGTCACGTACAGCGTGCGCACCAGGAAGCGAAAGCGGCCCAACTGCCAGAAGCCCAGGGCGATGAGCGGCGTGCTCAGCAGCAACATGCCCAGGCCACGAGAGATGCCGGTGTAGTGGTTGAGGATGAGCGACAGGCCGCCCACGCCGCCGGGCGCGATGTTGCTGGGGGCCATGAAGATGTTGAAGTTGACCATCATGATGAGCGCGCCGATGGTCAGGAAGGCGTAGTTGCGCAGCGTCTCGCGCCAGTTGATGGGCGAGACACGTTTGACATAAGATTGCAGAGTTGCCATGATGTGCTTTGCCTCCGGTCAGGATGGTGAGCGACGGCGAACGGCCAGCAACGCCACGCCTACAGCCGCCACCGCCAGCCCCCCCAACGACAGCGCCGCGCCCACGCGCACGCCGCGCGGCCGGAAATGGAATTCGATCTCGTGCTCCCCGGCGGGCGCAAAGACGCCGCGAAATAGCCCGTCGGCCTGGTAGATCACGACCGGCGCGCCGTCCAGCGTCGCCACCCAACCGGGGTAGAAGGCGTCGGTCAGCACCACCAGCCCGCCATCGCCCGTCACGCGCAGGGTGACGTGCTCCGGCGTGTAGCCGACGATCTCGACCGCGCCTCCGTTGGCGGCTGCGCCGGGCGCGGCCGGGCCGTCCACCTCGTCGCCCACCAGGACGGCCGAGAGGCGCGGATCGAACTCCGCGGCGCGCATCGCCTCCACCGCGGCGGCGTCCGGTTGCCACTGCCACTCGGCCACCAGGAAGGCCCGCGGCTGGGCATCGAGATTCTCGTAGATCTTCACGTCCCCGGAGTGGATGAGCCGGTAGGGCGCGGGCGCGAGCGGCTGGAACGCGCCGTCGCGGCTATCGACCAGGGTCAGGGCGCTCGCGCCGCAGCCGGTCGCGCCGCCGTCGCAGGGCAGCAGGCGGATGGCCTCGACCGTCGCCAACTCCGGGAAGGTCGCGCGGTACAGGTCGGGCGCGGCCAACAGCGCCGGCGCCAGGCGGCGCGTCTGTCCCCCAACGGCGATCTCGATGGGCGGCGGCGTCCCCTCGGACAACAGCCACAACTCGGTCGCCTCGAAGGGGGGCACATCGGCCACGGTTGCCGACCCCTCGCCGGCGCGGAACGGGTGCTGCCGGTCGAAGAACACCCCCTCGCGCCACTCGTCGCCAACCTTGTCGGTAATCAAGTAGCGGCCGTTGAACAGGCTGAGCCAGCGAGCATCGGGCGCGGCCGGCAGGTACTCGCGCAGGCGGCCGTCGGTCGTGGCCGTCCCCTCGGGCAGGATGAGGCCCATCAGGCGGCCGTACTCGCGCAGGGGCAGCACGCCGCCGTCAAAGCCGTCCACCGCCGGCAGGCCGTAGACCATCGACAGGTTGGGCGACAGGACTTCCTTATGCTTGATGGCGATGAGGTAGTCGTAGAGGGCCGCCGCGTCGAGCTGATCGGCGTAGATGGCGTCGATCTCCGCGCCGTCGCCGGGGTCGAAGAAGATGTCGGACAGGCTCAGGAAGCGGTCGGGCGGCGCGGCGCATGGCGCGTCGCACGCCGCCCGCGCCAGCAGCCGGGCCACGGGCGGGCGCAGGTCGAAGAACGCCTCCGGCGTGGTCAGGCGGTCGTAGGGCAGACCGCGCGACCCCAGCCACAGGACAGCCAGGGCCAACGCCAGCAGGTCGAATGGTGCGCGAGTCGCCCGTCCGCGAGGCGCGCTCAGCGCCACCCACAGCAGTAGCCCCAACAGGACAAACTCGATCAGCCAGCCAAGCAGCGTTCGCCCGGCCGGGAAGGCGAAGGGGGCTTCTGCGCCGGTGGGGATGACGAGGGCCAGCGGCGCGGCGGCGAAACCCCAGCCAATGAGCAACGCCAGGCCAATCCCCGCGACGAGCAAAGGCCGTTTCAGACCTGTCAGGTCTTCTGAGACCTGACAGGTCTCACCTGTGGCAAAGCGGCGCACCCTTTGCCAGCCATAGCCGGCCAGCAGGGCCACGGCCAGCGCAGCCACGGCCAGCCAGCGCGCCGGCACGCGGAAGAGGTCGAACCCGGGCAGCCGGCCGAGCAGGTAGTAGACGGGTGTAAAGCGGCCGAAAGCCAGCACGAGGGCCACGATCAGCAACAGCAGCCACGGCCACACCGCCCGCTCCCGCCGCCAGGGCCACGCGCCGGCCACGGCCAGCGCCAGCGCCGTCAGCGGCAGAAAGGCGACGTACTCGCTGAATAACTCTTGCCCATAGGCGGGCAGGAGAGCCCGCGTCAGGTGGAGCGGATGCCAGGAGAAGGATAGTACCTCGTCCAGCGGCAGCCCCCCCTGCCGGCTGGAGAGTCTCGTGAGTTCCAGCGTCGGCAGCAGTTGGACGGCGGCCAGCGCCGCCGCCAGGGCCGCACCCGCCGCCAAGACGACCGCCGCGCGCGCTACCCTAGACCTGTCAGGTCTTCCGAGACCTGACAGGTTTGCCACCAACCATATCGCCACACTGACGCCGCTGATGAACGCCGTCTGCGTGTGCCCGGCGAGCAACTGGAGAGCCAGCAGCGCGCCGACGGCCAGGATGGGAAGCAACAACTCTTGCGCCCGCCCCGGCTCGCCGGCCTCCCGGCCGGCTTCTCTCGCCCACGACCCCAGCGCGGCGAAGTACCAGGGCAGCCAGGCCAACCCCTGCAACTGGTTAACGTGTTCCACCTGCGAGGTCAGATAGCCGCCCAGGGCGAAGAGCGCGGCGGCGAAGAGGGCCGCCGTTCGCTCCAGCCCCAGCGCCCGGCGCGCCGCGAGGTAAGTCCCCCAGCCAGCGATGGTCACGTGCAGGAGGATGGCCGCGCTGACCGCGTAGGGCGTGCGCCACAGCAGCCACACCGGCCAGTTGAGCGGGTAGAAAAAGCCGGCCTGGCTGTTGGCGAGGAAGGGCGCGCCCATGAAGATGTCGGGGTTCCACAGCGGGATGCGCCCGGCGCGCAGGGCGTCGGCCGCCGCCTGCCAATACGGGTAGAAGTAGAGGAAGGTGTCGCCGCGGGCCAGGATGAGGTTGGTGAAGGTCAGGCGGTGGAAGAACAGCGCCGTCAGCGCGACCGGCAAGAGCACCGGCGCGAGCCGCCAGAGTCGGGCCAATCCGTCCGCCCGCGTCCCGACCCTGTTCACTCCGCCGCCTCCTCGGTCACAATGCGAAAGAGCGTCATGCTTGCCGTCCCATCTTGCCCGGCCACCGGCTCCAGGCCGTAGCCCGCCTCGGCCAGCCGCCGCGCCACGGGTCGCGCCGCAGCCGAGGCGGGCAGGGCCACGTAGCGCGCCGCGCCCCCGCCGCCGAAGACCGCCAGATCATCCAGCAGCGCGTCGGCGTGGAGAAACCAGCTGACGTAGACGCGCCGGTCGAAGAGGTGGTAGCGCCACTGCCAACTGTACCAGTGATCATACAGGACAGTCCCATAGGGCGCATCCTCCAGCAGCCGGGCCACCGCGGCCGCGCCGCCGTCGGCCGCCGGCCCGCCGCCGATGGGGTGGCGGCCGGCGCGGGCGGCCAGCATCACCGGCGCGTGTAACGCGGCCACGGCGACAAGCAGCGCCGCCGCGGCGCGCCCCCACACCGGCCTTGCCGCTCTCATGGCGGCCAAGGCCAGCGACACGCCCCGGCCGAGCAACACGGCGACCAGTGGTAGCAACGGCAGCAGATAGCGATCCCACAGGGGGACGGCCCAGAGCCAGTGGAGGAGGGTGTAGGCTAGGATGAAGAGAGGCAGCAAGAGCAGGGGGGCAGGGGGGCGGGGGAGCGGGGGAGCAGAATGTGCGAGCGCAGAGTCCGCATCCTCAGATGCGGACGGGCGCAGGCGGTGCAGGAAGAGGGGCAGACCGATTGCCAGCGCGCCGGCCAGCAGGAGCAGCGGCCAGCCAAGCGCCAACCGCCACAACCGCGCCGTATCGGCCAGCCGGGGCCACAACTCCCACGACCACGCCAGACGCAGCCCGCCTACGTTGGCCCACTGGAGGGCGACCGGCCCCGGCGCGCCGGCGCGGGCCACCATCCATAACAACAGGACGGCCAGCGCCAGCCCCATTCCCATCAACCACCGCGCCGCCTCCCCGCGCCGCCAGCCGGTCAGCCAGGCCAGACCGCCGAGCAGGGGCAGAAAGAGGAACGCCTGATACTTCGTCGCCAGGGCCAGTCCGAAGCACAGCCCCGCCAGGAAGGGACGGAAGCAGAACGACTGACCCGCGACCGGACGGACGGCCAGGCAGAGCGCGACCGTCAGCCAGAAGGTCAGGAGCGGGTCGCTGAAGGCGGTGGCGCTGAACTGGACGGCCAGCGGCGCGACGGCCACGACCGCGGCGGCGAGCACGGCCGTCACGCGGTCGCCAGTCAGCCGCCAGGCCAGCTGCGCGGTGAGAGGGATGAGCAGCAGCGAGGCGACGAGCGACGGCAGCCGCGCCGCCCATTCCTCCGGCCCGGCCAGCGGGTAGAAGAGCGCCTGGGTGTAGAACAGCAGCGGCGGCTTGTCCACCAACTGCGTCTGGAGCAGCGGGTCGCGCCACACGGCGATCAGCCGCGCCCAGCCGGCGAAGAGCGCCTCGTCGGCGTGGAAGCTGTTGGCGAACAGCCCGCGCACCCGCAGCGCCGCGCCGAGCCAGCAGAGCAGGAACAAGCAGAGGCGGAACATGGAGGGGTTAGGGACTAGGGGTTAGGGTCTAGGGGCCAGGGAAGAGCGCTCTTCCCTGGCCCCTAGTCCCTGACCCCTATTCCCTATCAGTCAACGAAACGATACTTCAACAAATAGTACAGCGCCTTCGGCCCCTCCCGCCATGGGTTCAGCTTCTTGCCCTCTTCGAACTCGCGGCCGTTGTAGGAGATGGGAACCTCGTAGATGCGATGGCCGCGCTTGAGGACTTTCGACGTGATCTCCGGCTCGAACTCGAAACCGCGCGAGCGCAAGGGGATGTCTCGCACCACATCGGCGCGAAAGACCTTGTAGCACGTCTCCATGTCGGTCAGGATGGTGTTGTAGACGATGTTGGTGACCAGGGTCAGCATCTTGTTGCCGACCATGTGCCAGAAGAACATCGTCTTGGTGGGGCCGCCGCGGAAGCGCGAGCCATAGACGACGGTCGCCCGCCCCTCGCGGATGGGGCGCAGCAGCGCCGGGTAGTCGCGCGGGTCGTATTCGAGGTCGGCGTCCTGGATCAGGAAGATGTCGCCGGTGGCGGTGGCGAAGCCGGTGCGCACGGCCGCGCCCTTGCCCATATTCTTGTCGTGCAGGATGATCCGGATGATGGATTCATCGAGTTGTTGAATGGCCGGGTACAGTTCGCGCGTGCCGTCCGACGAACCGTCGTCCACGAGGACGATCTCGGCCGCCTCGCCCACGGCCAGAACCGCCTTGACCGCGTCCTCGACCGTGGTGCGCTCGTTGTAGACCGGAATGATGACCGAAACTTTCACGTTTTTCTCTTTACTCCCGCCCGGCGTCAGCCGGGCAACCTGTGAATTATAGCACCCCGCCGGACACCCTCCAACCACTGTAGCGCGGGTTGCCAACCCGCGCTACATCGCTATCATCAATGACACTATGGCTCAACCCATCCGCAACCTCATTCTCGACATGGACGGCGTACTGTGGCACGGCGAGACGCCGCTGCCCGGCCTCGTCGACTTCTTCGCCGCCCTACGCGCGGCCGGCATCGGCTTCGTACTGGCCACCAACAACGCCGCCAAGACGGCGGCCATGTACACCGACAAACTGGCCCGCCTCGGCGTCGCCGTGCCGCCGGAGCAAATCCTGACCTCGTCCGAGGCCACCGCCACCTACATGGCCGGCGAGTACCCCCCCGGCACGCCCGTCTACGTCGTCGGCGCGCAGGGGCTGCGCGACGCCATGACCGCCAAAGGCTTCCGCATTATCGCGCCGGCCGACGTGCGCGCCGGGGCCACGGCCGCTTTCGTCGTTGTCGGCTTCACGCCCGACGCCACCTACGAGGACCTGGCGATGGGATCGCTGCTGGTGCACCGCGGCGTGCGCTTCATCGGCACCAACCCCGACCCCTCTCTGCCGACTGAGTTAGGGCCGCTGCCCGGCGCGGGCGCGCTGCTGGCCGTCATCCGCACCGCCACCGGCGTCGAGCCGACGGTCATCGGCAAGCCCGGCCCCATCGTCTTCCAGGAGGCAGTGAAGCGGCTGGGCGGTGACGCCGCCTCGGTGGCAATGGTCGGCGACCGCCTCTCGACCGACATCTTCGGGGCCAAGGCCGCCGGGCTGCGCTCCGTCCTGATGCTGACCGGCATCTCCACCCGCGAAGACGTGGCGATTAGCTCCGTCAAACCGGACTACATCTTCAACAACCTGACCGAGCTGGCCGACTATTTGATCCATGAACAAGAACCCATCACCGTCTGAGCACCGGCCCACCCTCTACGACCTGGACTTGTCGGGGCTGACGGCGCTGCTGGCCGAGTGGGGCCAGCCGGCCTTCCGGGCGCGCCAGGTCTGGGAGTGGCTTTATCGCCACTACGCCGCCGGTTTCGACGCCATGACCAACCTGCCGGCCGCCCTGCGCGAACGGCTGGCGGCCGAGACGACGCTGACAATCGGCGACATCGTGCTGCGCCAGGACTCGCGCGACGGCCAGACGCACAAGGTGCTCTTCCGCCTGCCCGACGGCCAGTTCATCGAGACGGTGCTGATGCGCTATGAGAAGCGACGCACGCTGTGCATCAGCTCGCAGGCCGGCTGCGCCATGGGCTGTGTCTTCTGCGCCACCGGGCAGATGGGCTTCATGCGCCACCTCTCGGCCGGCGAGATCATCGGTCAGGTGCTCTACTTCGCGCGCGAACTGGCCGCTGAGGGGCAGCACGTGACCAACATCGTCGTCATGGGCATGGGCGAGCCGCTGCACAACTACGACAACACCCTGGCCGCCGTCGACCGGCTGACCGACCCGGCCGGCTTCAACCTGGGCGCGCGCAAGATCACCATCTCGACCGTCGGCCTCGTGCCGGCCATTCGCCGCTATGCCGATGAGGCGCGCCAGACGCCGCTGGCGATCTCGCTCCACGCCGCCACCGACGCGGAGCGCAGCCGCCTGCTGCCGGTCAACCGCCGCTGGCCCATCGCCGAGTTGATGGAGGCGTGCCGCTACTATTCGGAGAAGACGGGGCGGCGTATGACCTTCGAGTGGGCGCTCATCGCCGGGGAGAACGACACCGAGGAGCAGGCGCGCCGGCTGGGCGAGTTGCTCCGGGGCATGCTGGCCCACGTCAATCTCATCCCGCTCAACCCGACGGCCGGCTATGGCGGCCAGCCCTCCTCGCCGGAGCGCGTGGCGCGCTTTCAGGAAGTGCTGGGGGAGTACCGCGTCTCTAGCACCGTCCGCGTGCGTCGCGGCATTGACATCCAGGCCGGCTGCGGGCAATTACGCGATCGGCACGTGAGCGGTTTGTAGTCAGGCAATTCATTGCCGTTCTGCGCCCAGGTCCGACCCACTTTCTGAAGTGAGTTGCACCTGACGAAAGGAAGAACGGCAATGAATTGCCCGACTACGAACGGCTAGCACCCCCCTACGTACCAACACGGATTATCCTGCACGCCATTGGCCCGCACCTCGAAGTGGATGTGGGGGCCGGAGGAGTTGCCGGTGTTGCCCGTGCTGCCGATGACGTTGCCCTGATACACGATCTGGCCGGGGACGACGCTGATGCCGCTGAGGTGGGCGTAGAACGTCTCGTAGCCGTTGCCGTGGTTGACGACGATCAGGTTGCCGAAGCCGTAGATGTTCCAGCCGGCGAAGGTGACCGTGCCCGTGTCAGAGGCGACAACTGTAGTGCCTTCGGCCAGAGCGATGTCGATGCCGGGATGGCCGTACCAGAAGTATTGGCTGAAGTTGCGCGAGCTGACGGGATAGATGTAGGTTCCCGTGCCGACGATGACCGGCGTCACGCCGCTGCCCTCGCGCGAGGAACGCACCGACTCCAGGCTGGGCGGCGTCCACACAAACACGTCGCGCACCGCGCCGGGAACCATGATCTGCGTCTCCGGGTAGAGGCGGTAGGGGAATTCCAGGTTGTTGGGGGCGTAACCGAGGATCGTCTCCACCGGCACGCTGTAGAGAGCGGCGATGCTCTCCAAGGTGTCACCTGGCTGAACGTCGTGCAGCACGCCGTCTATCGGCAGGATGATCAACGTCACCCCCGTCTGCAACAGGCTCGACTCCTGGCTCAACTGCGGATTGCCGCCCAGCAGCGTTGTGGCCTGGATGCCGAACTTGTCGGCGATGCCGTTGGGCGTGTCGCCGCGCTCGACGGTATAAGTCTGAAAGTTGTGCTCGGGCTTGCGGCCGACAAAGGTCAGGGGCACGGCCGCCGGGGCGAGGGCCACATCCTGAAGAACGGGCACATCGACGGCGGCGTCCGCGGCGGCGATTGGTGGGGAGTCGGCAGCGTCCGCGGCGGGGGTGGCTCCGGGCGCGGCCGGCGACTCGGCCTGGGCAGCGTTGTGGGCGACTCCGGCGCGCCACCCCAGGAGGATCAATCCGGCCACAAAGACCAGAACGACATACCCGGCGTAGCGCTGCCGTGCGCGCTGATAGGTAGGCATAGGCGGCTGAATGCTACCACAGGGAAAGCGCGCGGCCACGGCGCCAGGGCGGCGGCGGCGCGCTTTCTCTAGAAGCACTCAGCTAGGCCATGTCTTTGGTGAGCGTTTCCAGGAATTCGTAGTTGGTCTTGGTCGCGCGCAAACGCTGGAGCACGGCCGCCGTGGCGCTGCTGATGTCGTAGCCGGGCGTGTCCATCAGGTGGCTCAACATGCGGCGCATGGTGTAGACGCGCTGAAGCTCGTCGGCCGAGAGCAACAGTTCCTCGCGCCGCGTGCTCGACCGCTCAATGTCGAAGGCCGGGAAGATGCGGCGCTCCTGCAAACGGCGGCTGAGCAGCAACTCCATGTTGCCGGTTCCCTTGAACTCTTCGTAGATGACGTCGTCCATACGGCTGCCGGTATCGACCAGCGTGGTGGCGATGATCGTCAGGCTGCCCCCGAACTCCAGGTTGCGCGCCGTGCCGAAGAAGCGCTTCGGCGGATAGAGCGCGCCGGGATCGAGACCACCGGACAGCGTGCGGCCGCTGGGGGGCACGGTCAGGTTGTAGGCGCGCGCCAGACGGGTAATCGAGTCCAGCAGGATGACCACGTCGCGGCCCGACTCCACCAACCGCTTACCCCGCTCCAGCGCCATCTCCGCCACGCGGCAGTGATGCTTCACCGGCTCGTCGAACGTCGAGCTGACGACCTCGCCCTGGGTGGAGCGCTCCATGTCGGTGACCTCTTCCGGTCGCTCACCGATGAGCACGACCATCAGATGGATCTCCGGGTAGTTCTCCGAGACGCCGTTGGCGATCTCCTTGAGCACCGTCGTCTTGCCCGCCTTGGGCGGGGAGACGATCAGACCGCGCTGCCCGCGGCCGATGGGCGCAACCAGATCCATCATGCGGGTGGACAGGATGTGGGGCTTGGTCTCCAGCTTGATCTTCTGGTCGGGGAAGATGGGCGTCAGCGACTCATAGCGCACCCGGTTCTTCAGTTCTTCCGGGCTCATGCCGTTGACCGCCTCGACGCGCAGGAGGCTGTAGTACTTCTCGTTGTCCTTGGGCACGCGCACCTGGCCGTAGACCATGTCGCCGGTCTTCAGGCCGATGCGCCGGATCTGCGAGTTGGAGACGTAGATGTCATCCTTGCCGGGCAGATAGGAGCCGGAACGCAGGAAGCCCATCGTTTGCTTGTCATCTTCGACGATTTCCAGCACGCCGCCGCGAAAGTGGTAGCCGCTGGATTCAGCGTCGGCCTGCATGACGCGGAAAACGAGATCCTGCTTCTTCATCGTCGTGTAGCCGGGGATCTTCATCTCGCGGCCGATGTCGCGCAGCTCGCTCAATTTCTTGCTTTCGAGTTCACCTATATCCATACATTACTCTTCTTTGCCACCGTGCATCCCAAGGGGAAAGCACCGTGGCGACTGGGGGTTTATTTGATTCGCAGCTTGCTTGTGCTGTTGGCTTTGTCAGTACAATCCCTGCCCCATTTTCACGCCCGCACCCACACCCCAGATTGGCCCCAATAGACAGGGCAACCACTCGCGTTTGCGAGCCGCCACCATTCATTCAGCAGGTGGATTTAGAAAGGGGGGAAACCGGAACAGGTCGATCGATAGAACCTATCGCTTGTTTGCTTGAACTGAGGGAGCGTACTTCATCCCACAAGGTGGTACACACAATGGGATGGTCGTAGTATAGCACGTCATGGCGATGGGGTCAATAATGCCCTTTCTCAGTTATGGCGGTTTCATCCAACTATTCACGGTCGCATGGTAGGGCGATTTGGCAAATCGTCTACCAGCCAGACTCATTGTTCATCTTCTTGACGAATAAACGCCTCCACTCGTTCCACCAGCGAGCGATTGCCTAAGTAGAGCGCCACGCGCTGGTGAGGATGAGTGGGCGTGATGTCCAGAATGGGCCGCCGGCCATCGGAGGCGTAGCCACCCGCTTGCTCGATCAGGAAAGCCAGCGGCGCAGCCTCATACACCAGCCGCAGCTTGCCGTCCTTGCGCTTCTGTTCCGCCGGGTAGCAGAAGATGCCGCCGCGCAGCAGGTTGCGGTGGAAGTCGGCCACCAGCGAGCCGATGTAGCGCGCCGAGACGCTGGGGCTATCGTCCTCCTTGCCCTCCAGCCAGTCCAGGAAGCGCTGGACGCCGGGCGACCAACGACTGTAGTAGGCGGCGTTGACGCTGTAGTAGGCGGGCGGCTTGGGCAGTCTCAGATTGGGATGGGATAGCAGGAACTCGCCATACTCCGGATTGAGCGTGAAGCCGTGGACGCCCTGCCCTGTGCTATAGACGAGCATGGTGCTGGCCCCATAGAGCACGTAGCCGGCGGCGACCAGGTTGCGACCAGGCTGGAGCACGTCCTCCAGCCGGCCACGCCGCTCGTCTTCCAGACAGCGGTAGATGCCGAAGATCGTGCCGATGCTGACGTTCACGTCGATGTTGGACGAGCCATCCAGGGGGTCGAAGACCAGCACGTAGCTACCCTTCTCGTAGCGCGCCGGGATGGGGATGATCTCTTCCTGCTCCTCCGACAGCATGACGCACAGGCGGCCGGTGTGCTCGCACAATTGCACCATGATGTCATGGGCGTAGACGTCAAGCTTCTGCTGTTTCTCACCCTGCACGTTCGTGGCGCCGATCTCGCCCAGGATGTCCACCAGTCCGGCGCGGTTGGTCTTGTGAGCGATGATCTTGGCCGCCAGGGCGATGTCGTATAACAGTTGGGTCAACTCGCCGCGGGCGAAGTCCGGCTGATGCTCCAGAATAAAGCGTTCGATGGTGGTGACGGTTGACACAGGCTGCGCTCCTTGTCGGCGATTGGTGGGT
>NZ_JAYRVJ010000570.1:0-15166 GCF_041918635.1 Promineifilum sp. (SeqCode) | reverse complement strand
TCTCACCAACCTGGCCTCGGTGCTCTACACGTTCTACCCACCGATGAAGGCCAGCGTCTTTTTCTACCTGGGCCTGGTGCTGGTGGTGGTAGGCTCATGGGTGGCCGGTTTGGGCTACTACATGACTTATTGGCAATGGCGTAAGGAGAACCCCGGGCAGAAAACGCCGTTCATCGCCCTGGCGTCGATCATCACGATGGTCATGTGGCAGATCGCCACGCTGGGGGTGGCGATCGAGATTCTGGTGTTGATCATCCCCTGGATTCTCGGCTGGACTGAGGGAACTGATCCCCAGTTGGCCCGCACCTTCTTCTGGTTCACCGGCCATCCGTTGGTCTACTTCTGGCTGTTGCCGGCCTACGTCTCCTGGTACGGCATGCTGCCGAAGCAGGCCGGCGGCAAGCTGTTCAGCGAGCAGTTGGCCCGTCTGGTCTTCTGGCTCTTCCTGGTGCTGTCCATCCCGGTCGGGTTGCATCACCAATTCGTCGATCCCGGCGTGCCCAACGGCTGGAAGGTCGTCCATGCCGTGTTGACCTACTCGTTGTTCCTGCCCAGCGTGGCCACGGCGTTCACCGTCGCCGCTTCGCTGGAGACGGCCGGCCGCGCGCGCGGCGGCAAGGGATTGCTGGGCTGGATCCCCAAGCTGCCCTGGGGCGATCCGTCGTATGCCGCGCAGAATCTGGCGATGATCCTGTTCGTCTTCGGCGGTATCGGCGGCCTGACCAATGCGTCGTACAACCTGAATCTGGCGGTGCACAATACCATCTGGGTCCCGGGGCATTTTCATCTCACGGTCGGGTCGGCCACCACGCTGACCTTCTTTGGTATCGCTTACTGGCTCGTCCCGGCGCTGTCGGGCAAGCCGCTGGCCAGCCGCAAGGCGGCGTTGTGGCAGGCCTGGACGTGGTTCGTCGGCATGCTGCTGATGTCCAATGGCCTGCACATCCTGGGCCTCAACTTCGGCGTGCCGCGGCGCTCGGCCCTGGGCGCGGCGCCCTACGTCGATCCCGCCTGGAACCCCTTGCAGATTGAGGCGGCCATCGGCGGCATCATCCTGGGCATTAGTGGACTGTTGTTCTTCGGCAACATGCTGGCGACGGCTCTCTCGCGCAGGCGGCTGGAGACACCTATCCAGATGCCTGTGGCCGAGCCGCTCCATCCTGAGTACGAGACGCCCGGCTGGCTCGACAGCTGGCGGCCGTGGTTGGTCACTACCGTGCTGCTGATCCTGATCGCCTACGGCCCCGTGCTGGTTGGCATGATCGCCAACCTGAATATGAACGCACCTGGCGTGCAAATTCGATGATAGGGGTAGGGCGGGTTGCAAACCCGCCCCTACCCATGTCTTACATGTACGAGGAGGTACATATGTTCAAGAAAGTTCTACTTTTCACGCTTCTCAGCCTGGCCTTGGTGGCCCTAGTCGCTTGCGGCGGGGGCGGGGATACGGGTGGGTCTGGAGAAGGCGGGCCTACGCCGGTCGGCAACGTGGAGAATGGAGAAACCCTCTTCTCCCAGGCCACCATCGGGGCCAACAACGCGCCCGGTTGTATTACCTGCCACTCGCTGGAGCCAGACGTGGTCATCGTTGGCCCGTCGCAGGCCGGTCTGGCCACGCGCGCCGAAACCCGCGTGGCCGGTCAGACGGCCGAGCAGTACATCCGTGAGTCCATCGTGAACCCCAACGCGCACATCGTTGAGGGTTTCACCGAAGGCGTGATGTATCAGAACTACGCTCAGGACTTGACCGAGGAGCAGATCGACGACCTGGTGGCTTACACCTTGACGCTGAAGTAGTCAGCGCTACGCCTCTCTAAGAATGGCTACGGATGAGGACGGACAAGACGGATTATCATCCGTATCTTCCGTCCGAATCCGTAGCCCATTTCACGACACTCGGTCCGCCCATCGCCGCCCGTCGCTCAGCTTCACAGGCTGAGCGCCACCGACCATGACCACCATCCCCCCTCAGGAGTCGCTGCCGCCTACCAGCGACGCGGGCGCGCCCACTAGCCCCGATGAGTTAGGCGGCGTGCCGGCGAACTGGACGGGCACGTCAGCCGGGGTTGAGGCCACACACCATCCCAACTGGTTCAACGTCGCCGCGCCTGCGCCCGAGGCGCTGGCCGGGTTTGACGCCTGGCGACCGCGCCGCGGCCGGTGGTCAGTGGCCCTGGAGCGGGTCGCCCTGGCCGCCGAGCGGTTGGTGAACCGGGTGACCAGCGCCCACTACAACCCGCTGTACCATACCGGGACGCTGGCTTTTCTGCTGCTCTTGATTGTCGGCTTTACGGGGGTCTATCTCTTCCTCTTCTTCCAGTACGGCTACGACGCCTCTTACGACGCGGTGGCGCGCATGGAGTCGCAGTTCATCGCCCGCACCATACGGGCTATCCACCGGTATGCGTCCGGCGCGGTGGTGATCGTGACGCTGCTGCACGCCTACCGGACGCTGTTCCTGGAGAAATTCCGCGGGCCGCGCTGGCTGGCCTGGGTGACGGGGATAGCCATGACCCTCGTGCTCTGGCTGGCGGGCGTGACCGGCTATTGGCTCATCTGGGATGAGCGCGCCCTGCTGATTACCGATACCTTTCGCGGCGCGCTCGAGGCGCTGACCTCCTGGACGCCGGCCTTCATGGTCTATCTGACGGGCGCGGGGGAGCGCGGCGCGAGTTGGGTCTTCTTCCTGCTCATTCTGGCCGCCCACGTCGTGTTGTTCCTGGTCGCCATCGGCTCGTTCTACCTGCACATCGTCCGGCTGCGGCGGCCGAAGTGGCTGCCGCCGCTGCACTGGGTGGTAGGTGTGGGCGTGGTGCTGCTGGTGGGGGCGCTGGTCTTCCCGGCCGGCATGTTGGCGCAGGCCGACCTGGACCGCCTGCCGGCGGCGATCTCGTTCGACCCCATCTTCCTGTTCTTTTTGCCCTTTCCGGGCGCGCGCTGGCTGTGGGCGGGCCTGCTGGCGGTGACGGCGGCTACGGCGGCGTTGCCGTGGTTGAGCCGCCGGGTGCGGGCGCGACCCGATGAGCAGCCCACACGCTTTCCGCCGGCCCACACGGCTGGCCCACGTGTGCGCATCCTGCCCGAACGCTGTACCGGCTGCACCCGCTGCGCCCTCGATTGTCCCTATGGGGCGCTGGAGATGGTGGAACGCGATGACGGCCGGCCGCACAAGTACGTCGCGGTGGAGCACCTCGACCGCTGTGTGGGGTGCGGGATTTGTGTTGGGTCGTGCGATGTGGCAGCGGTGGGGTTGGTGGGAAGAGCGGGGGAGCGGGGGGGCAGGGGCGCAGCGGAGATCGAACGCATCCCGCTCGCAACAGCAATCGTAGGAGGGGCCGACAGCTTGCCGAGAGAGTCCACGCCAGAGGCGCTGTGGGGGTTGGTGGCGGCGCGACTGGGGACGGGTGGGGCGCGGGTGGTGTTCACGTGCGAGCGCCACGCGGCCCACGGCGCGCGGCCGTTCCTGTCCGGCGAGCGACAGGCTGAAGAGGCCACGGTCTACATCGCCCTGCCGTGTATCGGAACCGCGCCGGCCGACTTGATCGGCCGGACGCTGGACGCGGGCGCGCGCAGCGTGCGGCTCATCGGCTGCCCGCCCGACGACTGCGCCAACCGCGAGGGGAACCTGTGGGAGTCGCACCGCCTGCTGCGGGAACGAATGCCCCGGCTGCGACGCCCCTATATTGACGCGCCCATTACGGCGGCGTGGGTTCCACCCGATGCGTTCGCCGTCGGTCTGCAACAGGCGATCCCGCCGGCGGATGATGGCGCGCCCGACTACCCGACCACCCGCCGCCTCGGACGTGACTTCTCGTGGCGGTCGTTCGCGCCGGCTGTGGCTCTGCTGGGCCTTGTCTTGCTCGTCCAGGTTTTGCTGACCGATTTGCCGTTGCGGGTCAACGCCGGCCGGCCGGCGACCGTGCAACTGGTCACGGCCGACATCGGGGCGACGTTCGGCCGCCTGACCGCGGGGCAAGTGAGCGACGACGCTTACCTGCTACAACTGTGGATTGATGGTGAGGAAAAGTTCCGCCGCTCCTTTGAGGCCGCCGAAATCGCCGGCGCTGCGGTGGAGGATCGCTTGCCGTTCTTCCACGAGGTAACGCTGACGCCGGGAACGTATGATGTGTTCCTGCAACTGACGGGGGAGCAGACCGGTATCCGGCACATCCTGCACGACAGCCCGCTGTCGCTTGGCGAAGGGGAGATCGCCTATCCCTCGCTGCGCATCGACGCGCCCGTTCCCTGTCGCCCCTCCGACTTGCCCGCGCGCGCCCAGCCGTGCGCGCAGTAGGGGATACGGGTTAGGGACTAGGGATTAGGGGCCAGGGAAGCGCGCCCTTCCCTAGCCCCTGGCCCCTGGAACCTGGGCCCTATTCAGGAAGTCGCGAATCAGGTGGATGAGCCTCTCCGGCTGGTCGCGCTGGATGGGGTGGTCGCTGGCGGGGACGAACACAAGTTGGCCGTTGGGGATGCGCGCTGCCAACGCTTGCACGTCGCGCACCGTATTGCCCACTTCGCCATCGCCGTTAATAAGCAGCACGGGGCAGGTGATGTTAGCCGCCTGTTCGAGGCAGATGTTGCCGCCGCGGTCGCGGATGGCGCGGGCCGCGGCCACCCAGCCGGTGATGAGCGGCTCGAACTGTTCCGCGCCGTGCCGTTCGATGATCTGCCCCTTCCACGTCTCCCTTTCCGGTCCCCAGGCCGACACGGGCAGCCAGCGCTCGACCGACGCCACCTCTTCGGGCGAGATGACCCCAGACACGCCCCAGGCGACGACGCCGCGCACCAGGTCGGGCCGCGTGGCCGCCAGCAGGACGGCTGCCTCCGCGCCATCGCTGAAGCCGAGCACGACCACCGGCCCCGGCCGGAGGGCGTCGAGCAGCGCCGCCAGATCGGCCGCGTCGCGCTGGTAGAAATCGGGGGGGAAGTCGCGGTTAGGCGGGCGACTGGCCCCATAGCCGCGCAGGTCGGGCGCGATGAGGCGGCGCTCGCCGCGGAACTCGTCGATGAGCAGCCCCATGTCCGTCTCGGCCGTGCCGGTGAAGCCGTGGATCAGCAGCAGCGGGGCGTTCTCGCCGGCCGAACCCGCACGCTCATTCAGTTCGGGTGCGATGTCGAGAAACGACAATCTCACGCCTGTGGCAATGTCCTGGTACCGTCTGCTCATGCTATCCTGCGACTCGTTTTACATCCGGAACGTTCCGTAATTGTCCTCCGGCAGCGGCGCGTTGGCGGTGGCGGCGAAGGCCAGGGCCAGGGCCATGCGCGTCTTAACCGGGTCGAGGATGCCATCATCCCATAGACGGGCGGTGGCGAAATAGGGGTCGCTCTCGCGGCTGTACTGATTCAGGATGGGCCGCTTGAACTTCTCCTCGGCCAGGCGCAACTCACTCTCGGTCGGTTCGTCGATCTGGTGGAAATACTGCTTCTTGCCCACCATCCACAGCGTGTCGGCGGCTGAATCGCCGCTCATGACGCTGATGCGGCTGTTGGGCCAGGAGAAGAGGAAACGGGGATCGTAGGCGCGGCCGCTCATGCCGTAGTTGCCCGCGCCGTGGCTGACGCCGTGCAGCAGGGTGATGCGCGGCACGTTGACGTTGCTGACGGCCATGACCATCTTGGCCCCGTGTTTGGCGATACCCTCGTTCTCGTACTGCTTGCCGACCATGAAGCCGGCGATGTTCTGCATGAAGAGCAGCGGCGTGCCCCGTTGGCCGCACAACTGGATGAAATGCGTCGCCTTCAGCGCCGACTCGCTGAATAGCAGCCCGTTGTTGGCGACGATGCCGACGGGGATGCCCATGAGCGTGGCAAAGCCGCAGACGATGGTGGCGCCGAAGCGGGCCTTGAATTCGCTCAGGCGCGAACCGTCCACCAGGCGGGCGATCACCTCGCGCACGTCAACCATCTGCCGTGGGTCGGCGGGAATGACGCCGTATAGCTCGTCGGCCGGGTAGAGGGGTTCTTCCGGAGCCTCCATGGGCAACGGCAGGGAGCGTGGCCTGATCTGGTGCCGCGCGCGCAGATGGCTGACGATGTCGCGCACCTTGTCCAGCGCCTCCGGCTCGCTCTCGGCCAGGTGGTCGGCCACGCCGCTGAGCCGGGTATGCACGTCGCCGCCGCCCAACTCCTCGGCGGTGACCTGTTCGCCAGTGGCGGCCTTGACCAGGGGCGGGCCGGCCAGGAAGATGGTGCCGTTGCCCCGGACGATGACCGTCTCGTCGGCCATGGCCGGGATGTAGGCCCCGCCGGCTGTGCAAGAGCCGAGGACGGCGGCGATTTGGGTGATGCCCTTGCCCGACATCCGCGCCATGTTGTAGAAGATGCGGCCGAAATGCTCGCGGTCGGGGAAGACGTCGGCCTGGAGATGCAGGAACGCGCCGCCGGAGTCCACCAGGTAAATGGTCGTCAGGTGGTTCTCCTCGGCCACGGTCTGGGCGCGGAGGTGCTTCTTGACCGTCTCCGGGAAGTAGGTACCGCCCTTGACGGTGGGGTCATTGGCGATGATCAAGCAGTCCACGCCCGAGACGCGGCCGATGCCGGTGACGATGCCGGCACCGGGCGCTTCTCCGTCGTGCATCTCCCAGGCGGCCAGCGGGGAGAGTTCCAGGAAGGGGCTGCCCGCGTCCAGCAGGGCATCGATGCGCTCGCGGGCGAGGAGCTTGCCGCGCTGCCGCTGCAACTCGACCACGCGCGGCGGCCGTTCGACGGCGACTTGCTGTTGCCGTTCGGCCAGCTGCTCCGCCAACGCCTTGTTGGCGGCGTAGTTGGCCTGGTAGTCGGCGCTGTTGAGGTTAATGTGAGTGGCGAGTTCGGACATGGGAGTGGTGGTTGGTGGTCAGTGACCGCTGACAACTGACAACTGGCAACTGATAACTGACAACTGGCAACTAATCATCAAGTGTCTCGTCGAGGTTGTCCTTATAGTAATCGAGGGCGTCGGCATAGCTCAGGATATCCTGATCGGCGGTGGTTTCGAGAAGGACGGAGAGGAGCGTGCTGATGGCCAGTTCGGGGTCGCCATTGCTGTACTGGGCCAGGGCCAGGAACACGCGGCCGCTGTTGCGCTCCGGGAACTCATCCACGGCCCGCTCCAGCGCCTCCACGGCCTCTTCGTATTCGCCGCTGACGCGCAGGGTGCTGCCCAGGCAGATGAGGCACTCGTGCAGGTCGCGTCCCTCCAGCCCGGCCTCGACGGCCCGCCGGTAGTAGGGGATAGCCATCTCCTCCTCACCCATGACGTCGTAAGAGCCGCCAACCTCGAAGAGCACGAGTGGGTGGTCGGGGTACTCTTCCATCAGCGCCAACAACTGTTCTTGCGACGCTTCCAGTTCATCGTCGCGCCGCAGCGCACGCGCCGCCTCTATCGCCGCCAGCAATGCGGCTTCGTCGGTGTCGGAATCGGTGCTGGGGAAACGGGAATCGCCCATGATGTCGCCTCGCGGTGCGGTTCGCGGCGGGTCACGAACCGCATAGTCTGGTATGGAATGATGCTGAATGGCGGCGAGCGGGCCACCGTCTGCCGGTGACCACCGTCCGCCAGTGACCAAACCGAATGATAGACCCCGCTTGGTGAATGGGCAACAAAAGAGGTTGTAATTGGTCGGGCGGCTGATACACTAGACGGTGATGGAGCGGGCACTGAGTGTCATAGACAACGCGGCGTCAGGGCAATTCCGATCCGCGGTTCAGTCCCTCTTCTCCTGAAGGGAGCGGGCAGGTGAAGATCATCAGGCAACGAGTCCCGGGCATCTTGCTGCGCGATGGCGAACGGGCGGCGCTGTGGCTTGAGACTGGGACTGAAGACCAGTTTGTTTACCTGGCCTATGCGCTGGCCACCCAGTTGCCATCGGGCGACGCCCCTGCTCACATTCTGCCTTCTGTGCTGCTCGATGATTGGGGCGCGGAGGTGAAGAAGCTTGAGTTATACCGCTGGATTCGCGAGTTCGGCCCGCAATTCCCGCGGGCCGAGGTGTTCGGGCTGGATCCACAGGGCCAGCCCGCCCAATACTTCTTGCGCGATTTAGACCTGTTTGGGCGCTATCCAACTTATGCCTTCGCGGACAAAGACGCGCCGGCGGCGACAGCCGTCCTGTTGCGGGCCGTGCTATTGCCCGATGACTCCGTGGCGCGGCCCGAACTGGCCGGGCCGCCGGACGACGTGAAGCCGCCATTGCGCCGGGCGCGCCTGGCGTGGTGGCGTGTGGGCCGCCGGGCCGATCCGCAGGGACTGGAGCTGGACTTTATCAGCCACAGATTACCTGAATCGGAGTGATGGGGTGACGGCAATGCTCTCGGCCACTTGTCGGGGGAGCGCAGTGGGCGGTAAACAGCGGAGAGGGTTCCAGGCGTGGCTCGTCGTGGTCTGCCTGCTCATCCTGACCATCCTGGCGCCCGCCGCGCCGGCCGGCGCGGTCGCCGCCAACACAACGACACTTGACCCGCCCGTTCTGTCTCCCTTCTGGTCGCCCACCATTCAGCGCTGGTCGCCCACCATCGGCGCGCTATCCGAGGCGTATGGCTTCCACCCCGACTTCATCGCCGCCGTCATCCGGCATGAGGGGGACGGCCAGCAGCAGGCCATCAGCCACCTGGGCGCGGTCGGCTTGATCGGGGCGCGCGGTATGGGCGTGCCGATGGGGTCAGACGCGGAGTGGCGGCCGTCTTCCGAAGCGTTGTTGTCGCCTGTCGCCAACCTGCGATGGGGCATGGCCATCCTGTCCTATGTAGTCCAGCAGTCCGGCGGCGATCTCTACACGGCCCTGGCCGCCTACCACAGTGGTTGGGAGCACGTCAACGGCCGCATCCCGCGCGAGTACGCGGCTGGCGTCCTGGATAGCTACGGTCGCGCCCTCATCACGCGCGCCGGCCTGTCGCCGCAGATGGCGAATCGCTGGACGGTCGCCGTCGAGATCAAAGCCGGCAATGTGCCGGCCGAATCGCTGCTGGTTCTGGGTGATAAATCTGTGACCGGCTTCCAGGCTTTTGCGCGCCTGCGGTCTTCAACCACCCACATCGTCTATGCGTACGCCGACCAGTCGGGCCGCGTTTTCTACATTCGCGGCTATGCCGTTCCCATTGGGCTGTCCGAACCGGGCGATACGGAGTCGGTTAGCCCCTATGCCGGCGGACTGGAAGGGGCGTTGCGCGCGCGCCTGGGCGAGAAAAGCGCGCGCAACGCGCCCGGCAACCCGCGGGTGCTGTTGGCCTGTCTGCCCAGCCTGACCCGCCTGCGCGGGCAGATGGCCACGCGCTGGTTCTCGCCCTCTAATTGTCCGGCCGTGGAGCGGCAGGAATGAAGAAGTATAACATACCCTTAGTCTATCCCACCGAACTCCGGCCGACCGTGCAGGCGCGCTTCGCCGACGGCCGTGTGCTGGAAGGGCTGCGCGGCACGCCGCTGGAGGCGTTCATCCTGGCGGCCAATCAGGGCAGCCGGCTGTCGGCCAACGCCGCGGCCGAGGGACACATCGTCGCCTCGCTGATGAACGGCCGGTTGCGCGAGCTTTGCTTTCCGCTGACAGAGGATGCCGACCTGGCGCCTGTGACCATGGCGACCAATGACGGCTCCCGCATCTACCGCAGGTCGCTCAGTTTCCTGATGATCGCCGCCGCGGCCGAGGTCCTGCCTGGCCAGGTCATCACCATTCATCACTCGATGCCCTTCGGCGGCTACTATTGCGAGCGCAACGACGGCCGGCGGCTGACCGACGCCGAATTGGCCGCGCTGCGGCAGCGCATGCGCGAACTGGTGGAAGCCGACCTGCCCATCGTCAATGTGCGCGTGCGGCTTGATGAGGCGCTGGCCTTCTTCCGCGAGCAGGGCGATCTGGAGAAGGTAGACCTGTTTGCCCGCCGTCGCAAGGACTACCTGACCCTGTACGAACTCAACGGCGTGCGAGACTACTTCCATGGCTTCATGGTTCCGCGCACCGGTTATCTCGATCTGTTCGACCTGTGCCATTATAACGAAGGTTTCATCCTCCAATTCCCGCGCCGCAGTTGGCCGAACGTCCTTCAGCCGTTCGAGGACGAGCCGCGGCTGGCCCAGATCTTCCAGACTTACAAGGATTGGCTGACCATCGTCGGCGTGGGCAACGTGACTTCGCTGAACGACGCCATCGCCAGTGGGCGCGCCCGCGAGGTCGTGCTGGTGGCCGAGGCGCTGCACCAGCGCCAACTCGCCAGCATCGCCCGCGCCATCGCCAACCGGCAGCCGGCGGTGCGGCTGGTGGCCGTCTCCGGCCCGACTTCGGCCGGCAAGACGACCTTCGCCAAACGACTGGCGCTGCACGTCATGTCCCAGGGCATTTACCCCGTCATCATCAGCCTGGACGACTACTTCCTCAACCGCGAAGACACCCCCCGCGACCTCAGCGGCAATTATGACTTCGAGGCGTTGGAGGCGGTTGACCTCGAGTTATTCCAAAAGGATATGCGCCGGCTGATGGCCGGGGAAGAGGTATTGCTGCCGCGCTTCAACTTCAAGACGGGACGCCGCGAGGAGGGCGCGCCGCTGCGCATTGGCAAGGATCACGTAGTATTGGTGGAGGGCATCCACGGACTGAACCCGCGGCTGACCGCCAGTCTGCCGGAGTCGGCCACCTTCCGCATCTTCATCTCGGCTTTCACGCAACTCAACCTGGATAAACACAATCGCGTGCCGACGACCGACACGCGCCTGCTGCGCCGCATCGTCCGCGACGCCGCGCACCGTGGTTACTCGGCTCAGGCGACGATTGGGCGTTGGAGCAGCGTCCGCCGCGGCGAGAAAACCCACATCTTCCCCTACCAGAACAGCGCCGATGTCTTCTTCAATTCGGCGCTGGTCTATGAGTTGTCGGCGTTGAAGCCGATGGCCGAGCCGCTGTTGCTCCAGGTGGAGGCGGGCACGCCGGAGCGCCTGGAAGCCAACCGCCTGCTGGCCTTCCTGCAATGGTTCGCGCCGCTCATGCCCGAAGACCTTGTATTTATCGCCCATGATTCCATCTTGCGCGAGTTCATCGGCGGCTCGCTCCTGGAGACGTTCCATCCCAGTTACTCATACCGGCCCGGCTAACTCGCCAGCCGGGTGGGCGCGTGGATACTCTGTACAACCTCACTTGACCCCAGAACGTATTACCTGTTGAAGGAGATTGTAATGCGCATTATTTTGTATTTGGGAAAGGGCGGCGTCGGCAAGACGACCGTGGCCGCCGCCACGGCGCTGCGCAGCGCCCAATTGGGCTACAAGACACTGGTCGCCAGCACCGACATCGCCCACAGCCTGGCCGACTCGTTCGACATTCCACTCGGCGCGACGCCGATGCAGATCGCCGACAATCTGTGGGGCCAGGAGATCAGCGTTGTCGCCGACATCCACAACTACTGGGGCACGCTGCAAACGTTGGTCTCCAAGGCAATGACCGGCCCCGGCATTAGCAACGTGGTGGCCGACGAACTCTCGGCCTTCCCGGGCATGGACGAGATCGTCAGCCTATTGCACATCAACCGGCAGGCCAAGGAGCGCGCCTTCGAGCGTGTCATCATCGACGCCGCGCCGACGGGCGAGACGATCCGCCTGCTCACGATGCCCGATACCTTTCGCTGGTATGCCGGCCACGTCAGCCGGCTGGAGTCGACCGTCGTCATGCGGGCGCTGAAGCCTTTCGCCGGCCGCCTCCTGCAAGGCCCGGCCGAGATTTTGGAAGCGGTCAGCACCCTCGATGCGGCCACGGCCGAGTTGCGCGCCACGCTCAGCGACCCATCCATCAGCAGCTACCGCGTGGTGTTGCAACCCGAGAAGATGGTCATGCGCGAGGCGGAGCGGGCGATCAGCTATCTGGGACTGTTCAACTATCCGGTGGACAGCGTCATCATCAACCGCATCCTGCCTGAAGAGGCGGGGGAGAGCGACTTCTACCGCCAGCGGCAGGGCATTCAGGCCAAGTACATCGAACTGATCGAGAACAACTTCCGGCCGCTGCCCATCTGGTACGCGCCCTACTACGCCCACGAGGTTGTCGGGCTGGAAGCGCTGTCGCAACTGGCGATGGACTGCTTCGGGCCTAGCGATCCAGGCGCGATCTTCTACCGCGGCATCTTGCAGGAGATCGTCGAGACGCCTGATGGCGGCTACCTGATGCGCCTGCCCATCCCCTTCGTCGGCCGGGATGACGTGCGCCTGCGCAAGCGCGGGGATGAATTGTTCATCACCATTGGCAACTTCAAGCGCGAACTGATCCTGCCGACCGTGCTGGCCAAGCGGCGCACCGGCGGTGGACGTCTGCAAGATGGGATGCTGGAGATAACCTTCCTGCCGCTAGAGGCGGAACCGGCTGTGTCGAACTGATAGCCGTTTGTAGTCAGGCAATTCATCGCCGTGCTGCCGTTCGCAGTCAGGCAATTCACTGCCGTTCTACTTGACATAAAGAACGGCAATGAATTGCCTGACTACGAGCGCCGCAGCGTCCCGTACAGATAGACCGGCGCGCCGAGCAGGCTGGCGACGCGCTCCAGGCCGAACACCAGCAGCGTCAGCGCCACCGCTTGCTCCGGCGCCACGCCGGCCCCACTAAACAGCAGCGGCGCCAGGCTCTCGCGCACACCCAGTCCGCCAATTGAGGGGACGAGCAGGGCCAGCGACATCAGGGGCACGATGAGCAAGTAGTAGCCTAGGGGGACGCTCAACCCCAGCGCCCGCCCCGTGGCCGCCCACCAGCCGATCTGCATCAGGTTGAACACGACTGAGACCAGCAGCGCCCCGGCCAACGCCGGCCGGCGGCAACTGTCCACCGTTCGCGCCAGCCGCTCGAAAAAGCCGCCGCCGAGTTGTTGGAGAAACGGCAGGCGCTGCGTCACAGCGTGGAGCAGCGAGCCATCCACGAGCACGAAGCCCACGATCAGACCCACGACACAGACCGCGCCAATCATCCACGCCAGGTTGCTCGGAAAACCGGCCGGTCGAAAAGGGAGCGCCACCAGGGCCATGGCGAAGAGGGCCAGCAGGCCGCTCAGCCGGTCGACCAGGACTGTGCCCACGGCGACGCTGGCCTCCACGTTTTGCGCCGCCTCGGCTGCGCGCACCACGTCCCCGCCCAGGCCGGAGGGCAGGAAGGCGTTGAAGAAACTGCCAACCAGGTAAAGTTCGACCAGACGCCCCAGGCGGATGGAGGAGCCGACGCCGTGCAACACAAGGTGCCAGCGATAGGCCCGCACGACCAGGCTCAGCGCGATGAGCGCCGCGCCGACGGCCAACCACGCCAGCCTGACCTGGCGCAACGCATCGAGGATGATGCTGAACTCCAGCGCGCGCAGCACCAGCCACAACCCGGCCAGTGTCACGACGATCTTGAGGAGGGTCAGGAACGGCCGGCGCGACCGGCGTGCCGGCGCGGGAGAGGCGTCCGAGGGCTGGGGCGGGAGGGCGGCCGGTTCCATCAGGGCCGAATTGTAATCTAGCCCCGCCGTTTCGTCACCCGTTGGCAGTTCTGCGTTCGTAGTCAGGCAATTCATTGCCGTCTTCGGCCGGGACAAAGAACGGCAATGAATTGTCTGGCTACGAACTTCCTGCTTCGGCAATGCCCGCGCATTGGCTATAATGAACCGCTATGTCTCAGGCTGACTCTTCGCGGCCCACGGAGCCGGGCCGGCGTAACCGGATGCGCGTCTGGCTCGCCGCCGCGGCGCTGTTACTTTTCTTCTTCCTCGCCCTCAACAGCCTGGTGGACGACAGCCCGACGATGGACGAGCAGAACCACATCGCCCGCGGCCTGGCCTTTCTGCGCACCGGCGACCCGCGCCTTAGCCTGGAACACCCGCCGCTCATCAACAGTCTGAGCGTCCTACCGCTGCTGACCATGCCTGAACTGCGTCTGCCTACCGATCACGCCAGTTGGGAGCGGCGCGAGGGCTGGTACGAATTCGCCGACCTCTTCCTCTGGCAGTACAACCACGACGTGGCCCGCATCGTCTTTCTGGCCCGCCTGCCCATCGTCTTCCTGAGCATGGCGCTGGCCCTGACCGGCTACCGCTTCGCCCGGCGGCTGTGGGGCGGCGCGGCCGGCCTGGTGGCGCTGGGCCTGCTGCTCTTTGAGCCAAACCTGTTGGCCCATGGCCGCTACGCCACCACCGACCTGGGCGGCGTCCTCTTCACCTTCCTGGCGACCTTCGCGCTCTGGCGGCTCTGGCAGACGCCGGAACGCTGGGACTGGCGGCGGTGGAGCGCGGCGGCGCTGGCCGTCGGTCTGGCCTTCGGCAGCAAGCTGTCGGCGCTGGGTTTCGCTCCGATCTGGGTGCTCCTGGCCGTTCTGCCGCTTTATCCGGCGGGGCCGCGTCGCGCGGGATGGGCCGCGCTGTGGCGCCTGGCGCAGTTGGCGCTGGCCGGCCTGGCTGCACTGGTCGTGGTTTGGGCGATCTTCGGCTTCCAATGGGGGCCGTTCCAGTTCGCCGGCCCGGAACTGCTGAGCCTCAACCGTTGGTCAGGGCCTATGCCGACTTTCTGGGGGGGCGTGGAACAGATCGCCCGGCTGGGCGGGTCTGGCCGGTCGCAGTCATTCCTGCTCGGCCGCTTCTCCGACGATGGCTTTCTGGCCTACTTCCCGGTGGCTTTCGCCGTCAAGACGCCGCTGGTCGTCCTCGGGCTCATCCTGGCCGCGGCCGTCCTGCTGTTGCGCGACGCGCGGACGCGGCGGCGCGCCCTCTTCCTGCTGGTCGCCGCCGCCGCGTTTTTCGCCCTGACCATGCTCAGCGCGCTGAATATCGGTTACCGCCATGCGCTGCCGGCGCTGCCCTACCTGCTGGTGCTGGCTGGCGGTCTGGCCGCGCCCGAGTTGCGGCGGGTGCGGCCCCATCGTCTTTCGGCCGGCCGGTTCAGCCCGACGCACGTGGCCGCCGCCGGGGTGGCTGTCCTGATCGCCGTCGCCCTGTGGATACATCCCCATTACTTGAGCTACTTCAACCCACTGGCCGGCGGCCCGGCCAATGGCTACCGCGTCCTGACCGATAGCAATGTCGATTGGGGACAAGACCTGCTGCGCTTACAGACCTGGATGGACAAGCGCGGTGTATCCTCGGTGCGTCTCGGCTGGTTCGGCTCGGCCGCCCCCGACTACTACGGCCTGGCCTACGAACCGCTGCCCGGCGTCGGCCGCGATCAGTTCTTCCGCCTGTGGTGGGACGTGCC
>NZ_JAYRVJ010000569.1:0-1787 GCF_041918635.1 Promineifilum sp. (SeqCode) | reverse complement strand
CGGCTCATCAATTCAGATAGGCCCGATACCAGGCCATGGCCTCTTCCAGACCGCGCGCCAGGCTATACTGTTGACGCCAGCCGACGGCCTCCGAGGCCTTCTGAGGGCTGAGATACTCATCCTGAATCTCGTGCTTGACCTCGTTCAAGATGATCGGTTCCAGTTCCGGACGGCCGGAAATGGCAACGATGGTCTGCACAAGCTCCAGCGCCGAAACGGGGCAGCCGGAGCCCAGGTTGAACGGCTGGCCGCGTACCGCCGGCTCGGTCAGGTGCTCGGCCAGCATCAGATAGCCAAGTACGGCGTCGGCCACGTAGAGATAATCGCGCCGGAAGGAGCCGTCGGAGCGGATGATCGGCCGTTGGCCGCTCAGGACGCTGCGGATCGTGCCGGGGATGAGCCGGTTCCAGTTCAGGTCGCCGCCGCCGTAGAGGTTGGAGCAGCGGGTGACAGCGATGGCCTGGCCGTAGGTGTGGGCGAAGGATTGGGCGATCAGGTCGGCGCAACTCTTGGAGACTTCGTAGGGGTGGCGGCCCTGCAGCGGGTACTCCTCGCGGTAGGGCAAGTCCAACTGCTCGCCATAAGCCTTCTCGCTGCTGGCGACAACGATGCCGCGCACCGAGGGCGTCTGGCGCGCCGCTTCCAGCAGCAACCACGTGCCGCGGATGTTGGTCTCGAACGTCTCTACCGGCTCGCGATTGGCGACGCCGACGATGGTCTGGCCCGCCAGATGGAAGACGGTGTCGATGCGGCACTCGACCAGCGTTCGCCGCAGCAGATGATAGTCGAGAAGCTCGCCCGACACCTGCTCGATGCGGCTGATGAGGCCGGTGCGCACCAGTTGCGACTCCGGCTCGCGCAGACGGACCAGGCCGACAACCTCCGCGCCGCGCTCCAGCAGGGCGGCCGTCAGCCATGATCCGAGAAAGCCGGTGCAACCGGTAATGAAGACGCGGCGTCCGCGCCAGAAGTCAGCCTGCGGGTCTTCCTGGCTCAACGGGCTTCCTTCGCGGGTCGGCGCGGTCAGCGCGCCTGGCGGGCCAGAGCGATCTCCGCGGCCCGCAGTGTGTTCTTCATGAGCATGGCGATGGTCATGGGGCCGACGCCGCCAGGAACGGGCGTGATTGCGCCGGCCACTTCCTTGGCCGACTCGAAATCCACGTCGCCCACCAGCCGGTAGCCGCGCTTGGCGGTCGGATCCGTCTTCTGGTTGATGCCTACGTCAATGACGGCCGCGCCGGGCTTGATCATGTCGCCGGTGATCATCTCCGTCTGGCCGATGGCGGCGATGACGATGTCCGCCTGGCGGATGTGACCGGCCAGGTCGCGGGTGCGGCTGTGGCAGATGGTGACCGTCGCGTCGCGCTTCTGGAGCAGCATGGCGACGGGCAACCCGACGATGTTGGAACGGCCGACGATCACCGCGTCCGCCCCCTTGATGGGGATGCCGCTCTCTTCCAGCAGAACGATGCAGCCATAGGGCGTGCAGGGGATGAAGAGCGGGTCGCGGCCCTTCATAGCCAGACGGCCGATGTTGACCGGGTGGAAGCCGTCCACGTCCTTTTCGAGGCTGATGGTGTTTAGCACAGCTTCTTCGTTCAGGTGCTTGGGTAGCGGCAGTTGCACCAGAATGCCGTTGACGGTGAGATCGGCGTTCAACTCGGCCACCAGTTCTTCGACCTGCTGTTGGCTGGCGTCGGCCGGTAGTTCGTGACCGATGGAGCGGATGCCCAACTCCTCGCAGGTCTTGCGCTTGCTGCGGACGTAGGTGGCGGATGCCGGGTTCT
>NZ_JAYRVJ010000568.1:0-5120 GCF_041918635.1 Promineifilum sp. (SeqCode) | reverse complement strand
CAGCGCCGCGCCGGCCAGCACCTCGGCGTTCTGCTGGGCCAGCGCCGCGGCCATCGTCACCGGACTCATCGCCCCGGCCAGGATGAAGGGGGTGATGAACGTCGCCTGGCCGGCGCGGGCGTAGCTGATCAGCCCGCCCAGCATCCGCTCGTCGTAGCGCAAGGGGCTGTTGACGTTGATCACGTCGCCGGTCACCGGATCGCCGTCCAGGTCGCCGTAGACGAGGCGCATCATCGCCAGCGTGTCGGCGGGGATGATGCGGCCGTGGGCGGCCTCCATGACGACCTTGTCGGTCAGCCGGAAGGCGGCGCGGACGCGGTGCAGGTGGCGGACGTTGACCGGCACGTCCTGCGGCGTCACCTGTTCCCAGGCGGCGAAGTGCAGGGCGTGGCAAGATTGGGAGAGGCGCAGCAGGTTCTCATAGTCGCTCATTGCGCCGGGGCGGCGGCCGCGGTCGAGGTCGGCCGCGTAGGCCATGCCGCCGCAGGGGCCGCAGGCGATGGCGTCGCCGCCGATGACCACGTTGTGGGCCGGGTTGCGCGCCCGCCAGCGGAACGAGGCCGGGGCGACGGCGAGGGCCTCCAGCACCAACGCCCGGTCGGGCCAGACGCGCTGCGCCGCCCGATCCACTTTGGCCCCGGCCCGCGCCCAGATGTCGAGCGCCTCGTCGTCGAGGAAGTCGAGGCCGGCGTTCTCCAGGATGTCGAGCGAGGCGGCGTGGAGGCGTTCCAGGTCGTCGGGCGGCAGCCAGTCGTAGGGCGGGCGCGGGTGGCGGGGCGGGCGGAAGGGGAGGTCGAGCAGGGGCAGGCGGGTGGAGGTGCGGGGGCGTCGGGCGCGGGACATGGCGGGATTATAGGAGCGCCGAATAAATTCAACACGGATTTTCACGGATAGGACGGATAAAACGGATTGATCTTTGGTTTCAATCCGTGTTCATCCGTCTTATCCGTGTTCATCCGTGGTTAATTCATGCGCGCAGGTACCAGTCGAAGAAGCGCTCGGTGCGGCGCTGCCAGTCCATCTCCGTCTCGTGGCGCAGGAAGCCGTGAGGCTCGCCGGCGTAGGTGACGTACTCGAACACCTTGTCGTGCCGGCGCAGCGCCTCGGCCCACTCCTCCGACGCCTGGGGCGGCACGACGTCGTCCTCCAGGCCGTGGAGCAGCAGGATGGGGGCGCGGACGTTGGCCATCTCGTGGATGGGGGAGGCGGCGCGGTAGGCAGCCCAGTGGTCGCGCGGGTGGCCGAGCATCATCTCGGTGTAGAGGCGCGTGCCCCGCTCGCACTGCGCCCAGGAGCTGTAGACGTTGGCGTCGCCGTACTTGCTGACGCCGCAGGCGAACAGGTACTCCGGGTCGCGGGCCAGGCAGCAGGCGACCATGTAGCCGCCGTAGCTGGAGCCGAGGATGCCGATGCGCGCCGGGTCGATGCCGTCGAGCGAGTGCAGGAACCTGGCCCCGTGCAGCACGTCCTGCGTGTCGCCCACGCCCCAATCGCCGTAGTTGGCGTGCTCGAAGTCCCGGCCGTAGCCGGTGCTGCCGCGGAAGTTAGGCGTCAGGAAGGTGTAGCCCTTGGCGAGGAAGTATTGGGCCAGGCCGTCCCACTGGAAGCGGTAGGCGTCGGCCGGGCCGCCGTGGGGGCGGACGATGGCCGCCCCGTTGGGGCGCAGACCCTCTCCCCGGCCCTCTCCCACAGGGCGAGGGGGACGCCACAGCAGCGCCGGAATCTCCAGCCCGTCGAAGCTGGGGTAGCGCACGTGCTCCGGCGTCACCAGCGGCTGCGCCGCCAGCGCCGGAGGCATGGAGAAAGTCAGCTGCGTCATGCGCCCGCCGTCCGCCTCCACCCGGTAAAGGTCGGGCGGCGTCGTGGCGTCCTCGTACTCGACCGTCAGCCAGCGCCCGTCGGGCGACCAGCACGGCGCGCCGTAATACCCCTGCCCGGTCTTCAGGTCGCGCAACCGCCCCCGTTCGTAGTCCGGCGAACGAACTCCTGTTCGTCCATCGCCGTCCCCCGCGCCAAATTCGATTACAACCAGATCCACCGCCCCCTCCCGGCACACCGTCGCCGCCAGCGCCCGCCCATCCGGCGACAGGGCGAACTCCAGCACGTCCTGGTTCAGCGCCGTGACCGGGACGGGGTCGGCCCCATCCAGCCGGGCCAGCCAGACGTTGGTGTAGCCGGAGCGGTGGGAGAGGTAGAGCACGCCGCCGCCGCCGGGCAGCCAGCGCGGCGACCACGCCTTCTCCTTCGGCGCGCCGGCCAGCGTACGTGTTTCTCCACTTGCCGGGTCGAACAGCCGCAAGTCCCAGCGGTTGAGGTCGTCGAAGGGCCGGTGGATGTAGGCGATAGCGCGGCCACCGGGGGCGGGGGCGGCCTCCAGGTTGTCGCCGCCGTTGTCGCCGGCGATGAGGCGCGGCCAACTGCCGTCGCGGTCGGTCAGCAGCAGGGCGTGGGCCTCGCCGCGCTCGGCCGAGACGATGAGGCCGGCGCTGTCGGGCAGCCAGACGGGCGACCAGGCGCCGGCGGTGAAGTCGCTGACGGGGCGGGGTAGGGCGCGGCCGTCGGCCGGGGCGACGTGGACGTGGCCGTTCAGGCCGAAGGCCAGCCACGCACCGTCGGGCGACCAGCGGGGGGCGCTGTCCCACCAGTAGATGGTGCGCCGGCGGTCGGGCGAGACGCGCCGCGGCCAGCCGCCGGCGGCGGGCATGACGAAGATGTCGGAGCGGCCGTCGCGCTCCCAGATGAAGGCAATCTGTTCGCCGTCGGGCGACAGTTCGTGGTGGTGGATGAGGTTGAGGGCGTTGATGAGGGCCAGGCTCCAGCCGGCGGGGGGCCTCAGGTCGGGGCGGTCGACGGAGGGCCAGCCGTGGCGGTCGTACTTCTCCGTAACGGCGATCTTGTGGGTCGGCATGTTATTGAGCGATTAACCCGCTTCTGTTGCGTGTCGCATTGAAAGGAAAGCTTCTTTGACCGCTTGGCTTACCGAGCTTGATGGCTCTGCCAATAGCAATGACTGGTAAGCTTCGAGGAATTCTGTTCGGACTCTATGAAACAGATGTAAGTAGTGCCGCAGAAATCCTATGCAATCCAAGATGACAAACTCAATCCCATCTGTTTGAGTGTAGAGCGAGCGAGCATAATCCTGTACCTGCTCGTCAATTCGATCTGTCGTAATAAAGATATAGTTATCAACCCGCTTCCTGGTTTCCTCTAGTTTTTGTAGAGCGCGGTCAATATCCCCTCTGGTAACGTGTCGGTCTTTCATCTCATAGCTGGTAACCACTTTGCCATCACCGACAAATGTAATTTCCACATCTCCAAGCGCGCCAGTCTGTACGTCCGCGGCATTGTGGGCTTGAAGTGGCAGATTCATCTCTAGTAGATACTGCCCCGCTGCCTGGTAAGCGGCCGCAACGATCAACACGGGAATCCGACTTGTGCCCTTGAGGCTCATATGTTTTTCAATGAGCCCTACTATCGCTTCGGATGAAAGCGGGATTGCACCGTGTGTTGTTCTCAAGGTTTTGAGTAATGACTCAATCCGCTGTTGCTGCTCATTTCTGTTGATAAGTAGCCACCGGATGATTTCGGCAAGGAGATTTTCAGGTTCGACACGCCGATTGTGAACATCATCAAGCAGTTCAAGTACATAGGTATAAAGTTGAGGGGGGCGTCCTTCGAGCTCTAAGCCCATTACAAGAGGCGCATTACGGTTACGAAATGCCGGGGTAAGAAAGGCAGAGGTGGAATTGCAGGGCAGAGCGTTCGCGTTAATGAAGTCTGCTATATAGCGTTCATCGTACTTGCGTCCTGAAAATGAGTCACTTCCCCCTATCCTGGTGTATGGTTTTCTCACATCAACCAGCGGGTTGTGAAGCTTCGCTAAAAGGCACGCCATTAGCAGCCGGACGCCAGCCTTATTGGCTACGTTTCCGGCCACGTATTCCACACGAGACCTGATCTGTAAGTCGTCTATTAGGGGACGATTGAGATTTATTGTTGCTCTTCGAAGAGCGGCATTAAGGATGTCTGCTGGCTCCGCCATTCAGAATTTCCCTGCTTTGGCAGCTTGTAATTGACCCACAACACTTCGACACGTTCCTGCTTAAGATTGTCGGCCCGAGTATTTGTGGAATGAGCTTTGCGGGGAATCGATTCTATATACTCCCAATCGCCATAAAGCTCGTCCATAAGGCGGCTGTGGTAGCCGGAGAGTGCAACCTTGCCTTTGACGTTGTGCAACACCTCCGCCAAGTCTCTATGTTCGTAGTTCTTCATCTCGTACCGATAGGCATTGACATCTGAACGTGAGTCATGCACGTAGGGTGGATCACAGTAGAAGAGCGTTTCTTCGGTATCGTAACGTCGTATGACTTCAATTGCCGGCGCATTCTCAATCTGAACCCGCAGGAGGCGCTGCACAATCTCCGAAAGCCCTTCAACACTACCTAGCCAGCGCGACACTGCGCCGGCCATACCCGCCCGACTTGTCAGCTTACAATGCGCCCAGCGCCCATTGCTCGCTGTTTGCGCCAGTCCTGTCCTTACTTGTCGCGCTCGTACGAAAAATCGGCGCGCTCGCTCTAGATCAGAAAGACCCTCCAGCGGCTCTTGCGACGCAATTCTTAGTTCCTCACGAGAGAACGGCGTTAGACCGATCGCCGTGATCAGTGCTTCGTGATTATCCCGGAGAACCCGGAAGAAATTTACAACCTCCCCATCGATATCGTTGTAGGTCTCTACCGGGGCTGGGTCTCTGTTTAGGAGGACAGCCGCGGAGCCACCAAATGGCTCGCAATAGTGAGTTGCTTGCGGCAACAAGGGGAGCAGCCAATCAAGGTGACTAAACTTCCCGCCATACCAACCAAACGCGATCAGTTTGCTCATACTACGAATATACCCTACATGATGCCGTCGTGTAGCCTATTTTAGCGATGGCGATAGTAACAGGGAAGTTATGCTGTCCTTCTTCCCTATGGCTGAAACTTCGGCTCCACCTCATGACACGCCACCCAATGCCCCGGCCGAATCTCCCGCCACGCCGGCACGTACGCGGCGCAGTGGGGCTGGGCAATGGGGCAGCGGGTGTGGAAGCGGCAGCCGGGCGGCGGGTTGATGGGGCT
>NZ_JAYRVJ010000567.1:0-6949 GCF_041918635.1 Promineifilum sp. (SeqCode) | reverse complement strand
TCCCCCGCCCCCCTGCTCTGCTCACGCCTCCAACACCACCACCCCCCGCTCCCCGGCGACAATGGCCTCCGTCGCCAGGCCGAGGAAGAGGCCGTGCTCCACAACGCCGGGCTGGGCGCGGATGAGTTGAGCCATGCCGCGCGGGTCGGTCAGCCCCGGAAAGTGGCAGTCGAGGATGAGGTTGCCCTCGTCGGTGCGGAAGAGTTGCCCGTCGCGCCGCCGTTCGACGACGCGCGCGCCCAGCGAGGTCAGGTAGTCGGCCGCCGGCCGCCGGGCGAAGGGGATGACCTCCACCGGCACGGGGGCGCGCGTGCCCAACTGCTCCACCCGCTTGCCGGCGTCGGCGACGATGATCAGCCGGCGCGAAGCCGCGGCGACGATCTTCTCGCGCAGCAGCGCTCCGCCCAGCCCCTTGATCAGGTTCAGCTGCGGGTCGATCTCGTCCGCGCCGTCGATGGTGATGTCCACCGACGGATGATCGTCCAGTGTGCCCAGCGGCACGCCGGCCCGCTCCGCCTCGCGCGCGGTGACCTCGGCCGTGGGGATGCCGACGATGCGCTGCAACCGCCCTTCGGCCAGCAGCGCGCCGATGCGCCGGACGGCGTGGACGGCCGTGCTGCCCGTGCCCAGCCCCACCACCATGCCGGAGGCGACGTACTCGACGGCCCGCTCGGCTGCCTGGCGCTTCAACGTCTCCAGGTCGCTCATGACGCCTCCCGCTCGCCGTTCCCGGTCAGCCGCCAGGCGCGCAGCGCCTCGGCCACGCTCCACGCCTGGGCGATGCAGCCGCGCGGCTCGAAGGGCGCGTCCCCCTCGAAGATCTCGCTGATGCTGCCGATGCCGTGATCGACCAGGTGTTGCAGCAGCGGCGACAGGTAGCTGCGCGCTTCGGCCACGTCCCCATAGACGCGCAAATGGGCGGCGATGAACGGGCCGATGAGCCAGCCCCAGACCGTGCCCTGATGGTACGCTCCATCCCGCTTGCGCCGGTCGCCGCCGTACTGGCCGATGTAGGCCTTGTCGTCGGGCGAGAGGGAGCGCAGACCGTGGGCGGTCAGCAGGTGGCGGGCGCAGGCGTCGACCACAGAGCGCTGCTGCTCAGCGGTCAGCGGGCTATGGGGCAGCGACACGGCCAGCAGTTGATTGGGGCGCAGGCTGCTATCCGGGCCGCCATTGGGCGTATCGAGCACGTCGTGGCAGTAACCCAGGTTGGCGCTCCAGAAGCGCTCGAACCCTTTTTCGGCGCGCGCGGCCAAGTCGGCGTAGCGGCGGCCGTCCTCGCCCAGTTGGCCGGCGAACTCCTCCATGAAGCGCAGGGCGTTGTACCACAGGGCGTTGATCTCCACCGCCTTGCCCGTGCGCGGCGTGACGACCCAGTCATCGATCTTCACGTCCATCCAGGTCAACTGGATGCCCGCCTCGCCGGCATGGAGCAAGCCGTCCCCTTCGTCGGCGCGAATGCCATAGCGCGTGCCGCGGAGGTGCCACGCGATGATGTCCACCAGCGTCGGGTAAAGCTCGCGCAACAGAGCCGTGTCGCCCGTGGCGGCGACGTACTCGCGCAGGGCGTGGAAGTACCACAGCGTGGCGTCTACCGTGTTGTACTCCGGCGTCTCGCCCGCGTCGGGGAAGCGGTTGGGCAACATGCCCTGATCGACGAACTGGGCGTAGGTGCGCAGGATGCTGGCCGCCACCTCCGGCCGGCCGGTGGTCAGCGTCAGGCCGGGCAGGGCGATCATCGTGTCGCGGCCCCAGTCGCTGAACCAGTGGTAGCCGGCGATGATGGACTTGCCGGCCGGGTCGGCCGCCGTGGGCCGGCTGACGATAAACTGGTCGGCGGCCAGCGCCAGCTGGCGGAACGGCTGCGACAGCGCCGCGCCGGAGCCGGCGCCGCGGCCAGCCGCGCGGTCGAGCAGCGCTGCCTCATACACTTCCCGCTCGGCGTAGGCCGCCGTGCTGTCCAGGTTGGGCGACGGCTCGGTGCTGGCGACGATGGCGAACGTCTCGCCCGCCCGCAGGGTGATGTGGAACTGGGCCAGATAGAGGTGATCCTCGGTCACGTCGCGCTGGCCGCGGGCCTCTTCGACGGCCAGGAAGAAATCTTCGTACCACTCGAACTGGGGCGTGACGTCGGCCCGGTCGCTGAACAGGTAGAACGGCGCGGCCTCGTCGAACATGCGTACGCGCACGCCGCGCCCCCCGGCGGCGGTCACCGTCGCCACGTCGGGCTGCCAGCCGTTCATGATCGTCGTGCTGTGGTAGTCGCGGTAGTTGCCGAACGCCTTGATCGCCAGACCCATCGGGCCGGTGGCGCGGGTCAGCCGGTACTGGACGTAGGTCGTGTTCGCGCCGGGCTGCATCCAGATGCGCTTTTCCAGCAGGGCGTTGGCGCAGGCGTAGGTCCAGACCGGGGTCGCGCCTTCCAGATGGAAGCGGTTGAGGTGATGGTGGCCGTTGCCCTCCACCGTGCCATCTTCCCAGCGGTTGGTGTAGAGCGGGAAGAGCCGGCCGCTGTCGGCGCGGACGCCGTCGTAGTCGGCCGTCTCGTCCAGCTTGGCCAGCAGCAGCGTCCGGCCGAGCGGCGGCTGCAGCGCGGCCATCAGCAGGCCGTGGTAGCGCCGCGACAACATGCCGGCGATGGTTCCGGAGGCGAAGCCGCCGATCCCGTTGGTGACCAGCCACTCCCGCCGGCTGGCGACAGGCAGATGGCCGCATACCTCGCGGCCAAAGTCAAAATTCATGCGTCACTCCCTGTTTGCGTGCTATTGCCGGCTTGTGACATGGGTCGTTCGTGGGTCATTGGGGGCCGTACTATAGCGGTAATTGCCCATTTGCGCACTGAGAAGAGGCCGTCGGGTAGGGCAATCGCCTATAACCGCCACCCCCAACCGTCCAAAAACCCACCTCCTCTGAATAGTCTGAAGGGTCTGAAGGGTTTTTCGCAAACTTCGCCAAGTGATTCTCTTACGTGAGGAGTTTGCGGAAAACCCTTCAGACCCTTCAGACTGTTCAGACCCACCGCCAGTCCCAGGCCGGCATGTTGCCACAACGCGCGTTGAACAGGGCGGCAGCCGTTGGCCGTCGCCCACACCCCGCCGGGCCGCGCGCGACCCACCCGCGCCCACCGTCTGGGCCGCGCCGGGCGCAGCAGATTCCCCACGACGCGCTGCGCGCAAGCGCGACGGGCCGGTCGCCGGGCGTCGCTGTCGAAGACGCGAAAGTCGCCGGGCCGTTGACCGCGTTCGATGGCTGCCGCCGGCGACGACCATTCGTCCCGCTCCAGCCGCGTGTGGGGCTGGGTCTGTCAGCGCTACCGGTGGGGGGCCGGCCGCCTTATCCGGCGCCGGATAACGGTCACGGCGTGCCCAGCCGGGTAGCGGGCGGGCGAAGTCGCGCAGGGCGGCGCCTCGGCGCGTTCAGGCGCTTCCATCTTAGCGCAACGCCCCCGCCGGTCGCCATTCAATTTCTGGCAGCAAGTTGACGTGTATGTGATTGCCCTGGGCCTGGCGACCTCTTTATAGACGCGCGAGGCTGGTGGATTTATACTAGAAGGGGCCGAATGAGGAGGACATGATGCGCCGCCCAAACCCGTTAATCGTCGCCGTTCTATTGCTGGCTCTTAGCCTATGCGGCTGTCTGGATTCCGAGGAAGAGGGGCGACCACCCACCGCCACGCCCTCGGCCGCCACAACCGCGCCAACCGCCCCGCCAGCCACGCCTACAGCCATCGCCACGCCCACGGCCGCCCCCACCCTGACGCCCGCGCCCACGGGCACGCCGGTCGTCAAGCGCACGCAGCCGGCCGTGGCCGCGCTCATCCCCACCGACACCCCGCCGCCGACCGAGACGCCCATCCCGGCGGCGACCGAGCCGGGGCAGCAGTTCTCCTGGACGGGCGGCTACTCCTTCTGGCCGGTGCGCGGCTACGAGATGCGCTTCGACGGCGGCCAGACCATCCTGACCGACCCGCGCGGCAGCATGCTCTCGCTGGCCGGCGGGCCGGAGCAGAACGCCGGCCGCTCGATGGAGGAGTCGCTCCAGATCGCCCTGCAAACCATCAACGAGGCGACCGGCACAACCTTGCAGGCCGGCGCGCCTTACCCCATGACCGTCGGCGGCGCGGCGGGGCTGGCCGCTGACCTATCCGGCGCGATGCCCAATGGCCCGGTCATGGGCCAGGTCGTCACCACCCGCCCGGCCGAGGGGCAGACCTTTTACGCCTTCGGCATGGCGAACGTGGCCGCCGGGGCCGAAGCGTGGACGCAACGCGCCGGCGCGGACTTCCGCCGGCTGCTCGGCTCGGTGCAGTTCTTTCCCATCTCGACCGCGCTGAGTTGCCCGCGCTCGGTGGACACCACCTACGGCTACTCGCGCGACAACCCGGTGCGCATCGGCGGCGGGGCGGCGGCCCGCGAGCGGGGCGCGACCTATCTGGGCGCACTGCTCAGCCCGCTGCGCCAGCCCATCGCCTACGAGTGGCTGGGGTCGGAGAGCCACGGCGACGCGCAACTCGATAGTTACCGCGTGACCTACCCGCAACTGGAACAGCCGCTCGTGCTCTATCTGGACGCCAACCGCTTCGAGACGCTGTTCGCGCCGGTGGGGTTCACCTGCTGGGGGCCGTTCCCGTTGGATGCGCCTTAGGGCACGCCGGTGCGACCCACTTTCCGAAGTGGGTTGCACCTAAGTCACATTCCTGTGTAGCATCCGGAAGAAAGAATCCGCCGATTTCGCAGATTACGCAGATTTTGAACGCTTATCCGCGAGGTGTGCGGTGTCTCCAGATGTGTTTATTGATGAGCTATGATCGGTGAAGCCCCATTGAGCGCGAACGCCACTGACCGGGCGGCCTACGTGGCCGAGGTGATCGCCCGCCTGCGCGCCGCCTACCCTGACGCCCACTGCGCGCTGGACTACGAGACGCCGGCGCAACTGCTGATGGCCGTTATCCTGTCGGCTCAGTGCACCGACGAGCGGGTGAACCTGACCACGCCGGCCCTCTTCGCCCGCTACCCCACGCTGGAGGCGCTGGCCGCGGCCGACCCGGCCGAACTGGAAGCGATCGTCCGGCCGACGGGCTTTTTCCGCAACAAGGCGCGCTTTCTGCGCGAGGCGGCCCAACGGCTGTTGACCGAGTACGGCGGCGTGGTTCCGCCGGAGATGGAGGCGCTGCTAACGCTGCCCGGCGTGGCCCGCAAGACGGCCAACGTCGTGCGCGGCGAGGTCTATGGCCTGGCCGACGGCGTCACCGTCGATACCCACGTCAAGCGACTGGCCGGGCGGCTGGGGCTGACCGCGGCGACCGACCCGGTCAAGGTCGAGCGCGACCTGATGGCGATCATCCCGCGCGAGAGCTGGATCGAGATCGCCCACCTGCTTATCTGGCACGGCCGCCGCGTCTGCACCGCCCGCAAGCCCAATTGCCCCGGCTGTCCGTTGAACGACATCTGCCCGTCGGCGGGGATGGTCGGTAGTCACCGGTAGGGGCGGGTTTCAAACCCGCCCGTACGTGGTCAGTGGTTGCTTGTCACTCGGCATGCCCTATTTCAATTATCGGATCGAGTCGATCGCCGCGGCCGAGGCCACGTTTTGGCAACGGCGAGCGTTCGCGCGCGCCTGGGCAGCGATCTACCGCGACGATGACCGCTGGACGCCGCCGGATTACCGGCAGGTGCGCCGCGCGCTCGACCCCCGCGCCACCCCACACCTGGCCCGGCTGGACGCGCACCTGCTGCGCGTGGACGCCCTCCACCGCACGGGGGTCAGTCGCAGCCGCGCCGGCCAGCAGGAGATTCCGCTGACCAGCATCTTCGAGCGGACGCTGGCCGCGGCGGTCGTCATCGTCGATCCGCGCCGCCGGGGCCGGACCGCCCACCTGGGGCTGCTCCACCTGCACCCCGACGACGAGGCGTTTGAACGGCTGTACAATCACGTGACGGAGCGCCTGGCGCTCGACGGCTACCGCCGGGTGGTCGGCCCGGTCGGCCTGTCGCCCCACCTCGGCTCCGGCGCGCTGATCGATTCGTGGGATGCGTGGCCGCCGCGCCACACGCCCGGCAACCCACCCTATCTGCCGGAACTGCTGGAGCGACGGTTGCACCCGCTGCAAGACGCCCGGCTCTACCGCGTCGCCGTCCCGCCCGTGCCACCGCTCGTGCCGCCCGGCCGGGCCGCCATCCGTCCCTTCGACCCGGCGCGGCTGGCGACCGATCTGCGCCCGCTGCTCGTCGCGGCCACGGAGAACCCCGTGGCCGGCTTCCCGCCGCCGGATGAGATCGAGACGGCGTTCATCCTGAGCCAACTGGGGCTTGGCTCGCCGGCCGCTTATCTGGCGGAGATCGATTACACGCCGGTCGGCTTCGTGCTGGCCCAGCGGGACACGACCGGCAGCTATTGGCGGCTGGGCCGCCGGTGGGCGCTCGGTCGCCGGCCGGCCTCCTCGACGGCGCGGGCGGGGCGGGTCATCTTCGGCGCGGTCTTGCCCGAGTGGCGCGGGCAGGGCATCGGCCGCCAGCTGTGGCAGCGGACGCTGCGCGACGCCCGCGAGCGTGGCTGGGAGACGCTGACCCTTGGCCCCATCTGGCAGCCGCGCGAGGGGCCGTCACCCGTCGCCGAACTCCTCGGCCCAGCGGCCGAGGCGCGGCAGACGTATCGGTTATACGAACGGTCGTTTTGAGAGAACCGCGTGGCTTGACCGGCAACGCCAACATAATCGCCTCGTAAATGGCCAGCCATCCTATGCTACAATGAAAGCGAATTCAACGCGGAGAGTGAAATGATGGCCGACACGACCATAACCGTTTCCAACGTTCAAATAACGTTAGACCAGTTGATCGGCGCGGTCCGTCAATTGGACCCCGATTCCCGCTCCAAAGTTCTCAACGCCCTGTTGGACGAGGATTTGGAGCGCCGATTTGATGATTTCATCCAGCGGTTGGCAAACAAGCCG
>NZ_JAYRVJ010000566.1:0-3937 GCF_041918635.1 Promineifilum sp. (SeqCode) | reverse complement strand
GGTCATGGTCTTCCCCGCCACGGGTGGGGCGACCGGCGGCGAGCTGACCGGCACGCTGACGGGCACGGTGGCCTATCTGGAGCGTATCGCCCTCGACCCGGCGGCGGTGATCGAGGTGGAGTTGCAGGACGCCACCGGCGGCGCGCCGGCGGTCATCACCTCGACGCAGGTCAACGCCGAAGGGCGGCAGGTTCCCATCCCGTTCGAGCTGGCCTATGACCCGGCGGCCATCAACCCGGCCGGGACGTACCTGCTCTATGCGCGCATCCTGGTCAACGGCGCGGCGACGTTCGCCAGCCAGACGGGCGTGCCGGTGCTGACCGCCGGCGCGCCGACGGGCAACGTCGAGGTCATCGTCAGCCCGGCCGCGGCCGCGGGCGCGGGCGGAACCATCCGCGGCTCGGTGACGACGCCGCAAGCGCCGGCCGCGCTGGAGGCGGGCGCGGTGCTCCAGGTGGAACTGCGCGAGCCGATGCTGGCCGACGCGCCGGCCACGGCCATCGTCGAGATGCCGCTGGACGGCATGGGCTTCCCCATCTCGTTCGAACTGCCCTATGACCCGGCGCTCATCGCCGGCGACCGGGCCTACGTGGTGGCGGCGCGCATCCTGTCGGGCAACCGGCTGCTCTACGCCACGCTGGCCCCCGTGCCGGTGCTGACGGCCGGCGCGCCGGCCAGCGACATCGTCGTGCCGGTGACCGCCGTGCCCGACCCGGCGGGCGGCGTGCTGCGCTTCACCGTGGCCGGCGACGCGCCGATGACCTGGCCGGCCGATTCCGGAGCGTACCTCGGCGTAGAGATTCGCGAGCCGATGCTGGCCGACGCGCCGGCCACCGCCTTCGCCCAAATCCCGCTGGCCGGGCTGACGCTGCCGGTGTCGTTCGAGTTGGGCTATGACGCGGCCAAGATTGACCCGGCGCGGGCCTACATCTTCGACGCGCGCATCATCGACAACAACCAGTTGACCTACGCCTCCGACGGCCAGGGCACGCCCGTGCTGACCCAGGGCGCGCCGGCCAACGACGTGACGCTGACGCTGACCCACCAGGTCATCGGCGACGCGCCGCCGGCCGGGGCGATCACCGGCACGATCACCAGCGACCAGGCGGCCCAGCTCGACCCCGCGGCGGCCTACTACGTGGACTTGCGCGAGGCGGGCACGACGGGCGACCCCATCGTGACCATTTCGGCCGCGCTGGCCGGGCAGCAGTTCCCCATCCCGTTCGAGATTCCCTTCGACTCGGCGAGCATCGACCCGGCCAAGAGCTACGTCATCGGGGCGCGCATCCTGTTGGGCGAGCAGGTGCTCTACGCCTCTCAGGTCGGCGTGCCGGTGCTGACCCAGGGCGCGCCGACGACGGATGTGGTGGTGAACATCCCGGCGGTGCAGTAAGAAGAATGGGACGCAGATGACGCTGATTTGGCGCTGATTTTCTCGGATAGGAGCCTGCTTTCTTATCCGCGAAAATCAGCGCCCCAATCAGCGTCATCAGCGTGCCATTCTGGCAGTGTGATACAATCCACTCAGATGGGTTTCCTATCGGGAGATGTGAAATGGTCACGTTAGAACTACATGACCGCGCGCTTGAGAAAAAGCTATCCGACCTCCTGCGCGACCAATTCGGCGGCGACGCGGACAAGATGGTACAGCAATTGCTGGAAAGCTACGCTGCGGCGCTGGAGCGGTTGCGGTTCAGCGGCATTCTGACTTGGGAAACGGACGCGCTGGCCTATCAGAAGGAGTTGCGCGGTGAGTGGCAGTAGGGCGCTGCTCGACACGAACGCGCTCATCTACTTCTTTGAGGGGCGAGAGAAGATCACGCAGTTGGTAGCCCGCACACCGGAGCTTTTCTATGCCTCGATCACCGAGATCGAGTTGCTGTCTTCGCCCCGCTTAACGGCGGAGATCGCCGCGCAGATTCGCGCGTTCCTGGCGCTTTGCCGGAGGATCGAGCTTTCAGATGAGGTCATCGAGCGGGCCATTGAAATTCGTCGCGACCATCGTCTGAAAGTGCCTGATGCGGTCATTGCGGCATCGGCATTAGCCATGGATCTTCCCTTAGTCTCGGCCGATACTACCTTCCAAAGAGTTCGCTCTCTAGGCCTAACAAGTGACATCGTTTAGTTAGAGTTAGTAACAGCGCATGGGGATTGTGTACTCAATATAGCAGCCAATGAAGATCACTTATGATGCCGAAGTGGACGCGCTCTACATCCAGTTCATTGACGCCACCGTGACGACCGAGCTACTGGCCGAAGGCATCGCCGCTGATTACGATGAAGAAGGCCGCCTGGCAGGGATCGAAATCCTCGATGCGTTGGAGCGATTTCGCGATCCGCGCGTACTACGTCAGGTTATTCTTGAGGACGTCGGTTTAAGTCGCGGTTAAGCACCCTCAGATTCTAAACCCACTCCCCCGCCCGCATCAACGCCTCGGCCGTCCCATCTTCCATCAGCCCATCCACGTCCATCTGCGGCGAGCCGATCATGAAATCGACGTGGGTGTTGCTGGTGTTGCCGCCGCGGCCGGCGAAGGCGTCGTCGTCCAGTTCCTCACAGTTGGCGATGCAGTTGCGGTAGGCGCGGCCCAGGGCGACGTGGCTGGCGGCGTTCTCGTCGTAGAGCGTATTATAGAAGAGAATGCCCAGTTTCGAGATGGGCGAGCTGGCCGGAACCAGGGCCACTTCGCCCAGCCGGGCCGACCCCTCATCCGTCTCCACCAGCGAGCGCAGCAGCGCCTCCCCCTTCTCGGCGCGCAACGCCACCACGCGCCCGCCCTCAAAGGTCAGGCTGAAGTTCTCCACCAGGTTGCCGCCATAGCTCAGGGGCATGCTGGCCGTCACCACGCCATCGACGCGGTTGCGGTGGGGGGCGGTGAAGACCTCCTCGGTCGGCACGTTGGCGATGTTGGTGATGCCGTTGCCCGTCGGGGCCGCGCCGCCCAGCCAGCGGTGGTTGTCGGGCAGGCCGACGGTCAGATCGGTTCCGGGGCCGCGGAAGTGGAGGGCGTGATACTGCTTGTCGTTCAGATAGGCCGTGCGCGCTGCCAGATCATCCACGTGGGCCTGCCACGCGGCGACGGGATCGGGCGCGTCGAGCCGCACGGTCTTGAAGATGGCGTCCCAGAGGCGCTTTTGCTGCTCATCGGGCGACGAGTCGGGAAAGACGCGCGCCGCCCAGCCCGGTGTGGCGTAGCCAACGACGCACCAGTTGACGGCGTCGCCGCTGATGAGCCGGGAGAGGGGGGCGTAGAGCCGCCCCTCGGTACGCTGGACGGTCGCCAGCCGCGCCGGGTCAACGTCTTTCAGCAGATCGGGGTCTACGCCGCCGATCGACAGATAGGCATGGCCGTTCTCGGCGTACTCCAGCCCGGCCTGCAGCGGCCAGGTGGAGTGTTCGGTGAAGGAGTCGTCCGGGGCGTGGGTGAAGCGGACGAGGGCCATCTGCGGGTCGTTCCACAGGGCTTCCACCAGGCGCGCGCCGCCATCGTAGGCGTGGGCGGCCACGCGGCGGACGAGCGGCGCGGACTCCAGGGGAGCGCGGATGATGAGGCGCTGGCCGGCGCGCAGGTTCAGGCCAACCTTGATGATCAGTTCGGCATAGGCGTCGAGGGCGCGGTCAAATTCGGGGGTCATGGGTCTCTCCTACAAGTGAGTTCAGCAGGAGAGTAGCCGAGTTTTGCATTTGAGGAAAGGAGAGCTCACGCAAAGAACGCCAAGATTGCCAAGGACGCAAAGAAGAACAAGAGAAGCTTGGCGTTCTTATCATTCTTGGCGCTCTTGGCGTGAGCTCTTTCCTCCCTTAAGTGAGACCGTACCGCCGCGCCAGTTCGGCCGCCTGCGTGCGGTTCTCGGCCTGGAGCTTGCTCAGGATGTTGGAGACGTGGTTCTTCACCGTCCCCTCGCTGATGACCAGCCGCTCGGCGATCTCCCGGTT
>NZ_JAYRVJ010000565.1:0-1819 GCF_041918635.1 Promineifilum sp. (SeqCode) | reverse complement strand
CCCCGGCGTTCGGGCCACCGACTTCGCCGACCTGCTGCGGCGATCGGACTTCGTCAGCCTGCACATCTCCTTCCGCGGCCACGCCGAGGCGATCATCGGCGCGGATGAGCTGGCGCTGATGAAGCCGTCGGCCATGCTGGTCAATGTGGGCCACACCGATCTGGTCGATGAGGCCGCGCTGCGCCATACTCTGGAGGCCGGCGCGCTGGCCGGGGCGGGGCTGTCGGCGCTGCCGGCCGAAGTGCGCGATCCCGCGCCCGACGCCGTGGCCCTGCGCGCCCACCCGCGCGTCATCGTCACGCCCCACGTCTCGGCTGTGCTGGATACCCAGCGGCGCGACGCCACGCTCCAGGTCGCCCGGCAGGTCGTCGCCGCCCTGCGCCGCCGCCGGACCAGCGAGACGCTCAATCTGGAAGTCGTGCCCGTCGAGCAGGTCGTGCCCCATGAGTACATCGACCAGAAGCGCGTCGACCGGCTCATGGAGCGCCTGGAAGAGGACGGCCGCCTCGTCAACCCGCCCATCACGACCTACTGGAAGGGGCGCTACGTCATCCTCGACGGGGCCACGCGCTACAGTTCGCTCCAGCGCCTCGGCTACCCGTACGCCATCGTCCAGGTCATCGACCAGAACCAGGCCGGCTTCCAACTGCACACCTGGTATCACGCCATCTCGGCTGAGGGGGAGGGGCCGGAGCGGGCCACGTTCGCCGGGCTGGAGGCGGCGTTGCGTCGCATCGAGGGCCTGCGGTTGCGCCCGGCCACAGCCGACGACGTGCCGGCCATCTTCGACCGCCCGGAGGCGCTCTGCTACTTCCAGGATCGCGAGGGGCGGCTGACGGTGGCCGAGGCGGAGCCGGGCGCGCCCCGGCTGGCGGTCATGAACGCCATCGTGGACACCTACAACGCCTGGGGGAGCGTCGAGCGCACGCTGCTGACCGATGTAGAGCGGTTGCTGGCCCAATTCCCGCGCCTGGTGGCCGTCGCCATCTTCCCGCAGTTCGCGCCGAGCGAGGTGTTCGACGCCGCGGCCGACGGCAACCTGCTGCCGGCCGGGCTGACGCGCTTCGTCATCCCCGGCCGGATTCTGCGCCTCAATGCCGATTTGGGCCGGCTCAAGCGGGATGAGCCGCTGGCCGAGAAGCGCGCCTGGTTCAACGACTTCCTGGCCGGCAAACTGGCCCGCAGCCGCCTGCGCGTCTACCAGGAGCCGGTGGTGCTGCTCGATGAGTAACATCATCCGGGCCGTCATCTTCGACGTGGGCGGCGTCCTGGTGCGCACGCGCGATCACGCCGGCCGGCAGGCGTGGGAGGCGCGCTTGGGGCTGGGCGCGGGGGAGGCCGAGGCCATCGTCCTGAACAGCGAGATGGGCCGGCGCGCCCAGCGCGGCGAGCTCACGACGGCCGCGCTATGGGCCTGGGTGGCCGAGCGGCTGGGACTGGGCGACGACCTCGACGCCTTCCGCCGCGACTTCTGGCGGGGCGACGCCGTGGATGAGGCGCTGGTGGGCCTGATCCGCCGCCTGCGCCCGCGCTACCAGCTGGCGATCATCAGCAACGCCTCCGACTCGCTGCTGCCGACGCTGTCGGAATACGGGCTGGCCGAGAAGTTCGACCTGATCGTCGGCTCCGCCGCCGAAGGGGTCATGAAACCGCAGCCGGAGATCTACCGGCGCGCCCTGGCCCGCCTGGGCCGCGCGCCGCAGGAGGCGGTCTTCATCGACGACGCGCCGGCCAACGTGGCCGGGGCGCGGGCCGTCGGCATGGCGGCCATTCACTTCACGCCGGGGATCGATCTGGAAGGTGAATTGGGGCGGTTGGG
>NZ_JAYRVJ010000564.1:0-9450 GCF_041918635.1 Promineifilum sp. (SeqCode) | reverse complement strand
TTTATTGGCAGCCACCTGGCCGAACGCCTGTGCCGCGAGGGACGGACGGTCATCGGGCTGGACAATTTCAACGACTATTACGACCCGGCGCGCAAGCGGGCCAACGAGCAGCGGCTGTGCGCCTACCCCAACTTCCGCATGATCGAGGCCGATCTGCGCGACCGGACGGCCATGCTGGCCCTCTTCGCCGGGGAGCGGATTCGGGCCGTGGCTCATCTGGCGGCCATGGCCGGCGTGCGCAACGCCATCCTGAACCCGGAACTGTACGTCAACGTCAACCTCAACGGCACGCAGAATCTGCTCGATGCGGCGCGGGCCGCCGGCGGCGTGGAGAACTTCGTCTTCGCCTCGACCTCCTCCGTCTATGGCAACACGACGCAGATCCCGTTCGTGGAAACCGACCCCTGCGACCGGCCGCTCCAGCCCTACGCCGCCGCCAAGCGTGCCGCCGAGATACTCGGCTACAGCTACCACCACCTGTTCAGGCTCAACTTCACCGTCCTGCGCTTCTTCACCGTCTACGGCCCTAACGGCCGCCCCGACATGATGGCCTACCTGCTGGCCGACAGCATCTCCAAGGGCCAGGCAATCCCGCTCTACGACGGCGGGCAGATGTATCGCGACTGGACGTACGTCGATGATACGGTGGCCGGCGTGGTGGCCGCGCTCGACCGGCCGCTGGGCTACGAGATCATCAACCTGGGGCGCGGCGAGCCGGTGTTGCTGACCGATTTCGTGGAGATGATGGAGGAATTGAGCGGGCGCAAGGCCAATCTCGTGGACACGCCGCGTCTGGCGGCCGACTTCGTGCGCAACGAGGCCGACATCAGCAAGGCTCGCCGCCTGCTCGACTACAACCCGCGCGTCTCCGTGGTGGACGGCGTGCGCCGCTTCTGGGAATGGTACCAGCGCTATGACCTCGACCAGAAATAGCGCGCCGGCCACGTTCCGCTGGGTGGATAAGCAGTGGGTCTGGGCCGCCTGCCTGGGCGACCTGCAAGCCGCGCCTCGCCTGGGCATCGACCTGGAGGCCAACAGCATGTTCGCCTACGACGAACGCGCCTGCCTGATCCAGATATCGACGGCCACAACCGATTACATCATCGACCCACTGGCGACCATCGACCTGAGCCCGCTCGGCGCGATCATCGAGAACCCGGCCGTCGAAAAGATCTTCCACGCCGCCGAGTACGACCTTATCCTGCTGCGGCGCGACTACGGCTGGGAGCTCAACAACCTGTTCGACACCATGTGGGCCGCCCGCATCCTGGGGTACACCCAGTTCGGTCTGGCCGGCCTGCTGCGCCAGTTCTACGGCCTCCAGTTGAGCAAGCGCTTCCAGAAGTCCAACTGGTGCCACCGCCCCCTGTCGCCGGCTGAACTGGCCTATGCCCAGAACGACACCCACTACCTGCTCGACCTGCGCGACCGGCTGGGGGCCGAGCTGGAGGCGCGCGGCCACACCGCCGAAGCCCAGGAGATTTTCCGGGAACAGTCGCGCGTGCGGATGCCCAACAACGGCTTCGACCCCGACGGCTTCTGGCGGCTGAACGGCGCGCAGGAGTTGCCGCCGGGCCACCTGTCGGCGCTCCAGGCGCTCTACCTGTTCCGCGACCGGGAAGCCAAACGGCGCAACGCCCCCCACTTCAAGGTGCTTGGCGACCGGACGCTGCTGGAACTGGCGACGCGACTGCCGGCGCGGCCGGCCGACCTGGACGACATCCACGGCATGTCGGCCGGCCAGCAGCAGCGCTATGGCCGGCAGATTCTCGACCTCATCGCCGCGGCGCGGGAGGCCCCGCCGCCCCCGCCGCCCAAACGCCCGCCCCGCCCGTCCGACGCCGTGCTGACCCGCTACGACCGGCTGCACCGCTGGCGCAAGGCCAAGGCCCAGGCGCGCGGCGTCGAGTCGGACGTGATCATGAGCCGCGACGCCCTGTGGGTCATCGCCGAGGCCAACCCCGGCACGCTGGACGAGTTGAGCGCCCTGGACGTGCTCGGCCCCTGGCGGCTGGGGACGTATGGGGAGGAAGTGGTCGGGCTGTTTAAGAGGAAGTAGAGCGGGGGAGCAGGGGAGCGGGGGCGCTGGGGTGAAAAGAACCTGTCAACTGGACGTTCTTTCTCCCCCGCTCCCCTGCACCCCCGCTCCCCCGCACCAAAAAAAGGAGTATCCCCAATGGACATCACCTTCCACGGCGCGGCGCGCACCGTCACCGGCTCGCAACACCTGATCGATGTGAACGGCCACCGCATCCTGCTCGACTGCGGCCTCTACCAGGGGCCGCGCGAGAAGAGCGGCGACCGCAACCGGCATCTGCCCTTCGACGCCGCCACGGTGCACACCCTCATCCTCTCCCACGCCCACATCGACCACAGCGGCAACATCCCCAACCTGGTGCGCAACGGCTTCCGCGGCGACATCATCGCCACCTCGGCCACCCGCGACCTGTGCAGCATCATGCTGCGCGATAGCGCCAAGATTCAGGAACAGGACATCGAATACCTGAACAAGAAGCGGCGGCGCGAGGGCCAGCCGCCGCTGGAGCCGGTCTACACCATGGCCGACGCGATGGCCAGCCTGAAGCAGTTCCTGGGCATCAACTACGAGCGCCCCTATAACGTCGCGCCGGGCATCACTCTGACCTTCTACGACGCCGGACACGTGCTCGGTTCGGCGCTGGTGGCGCTCGACATCGAGGGGGACGGGCCGGCCAAGCGCCTGGTCTTCACCGGCGACCTGGGCCGCGCCAACCGCCCCATCCTCAACGACCCCGTTTTCCTCGACCGGGCCGACATCCTCATCATGGAGAGCACCTACGGCGACCGCGAGCACCCCAACGACGAGGACACCGACCACCTGCTGGAGGACATCATCCGCGACACGGTCAAGGCCGGCGGCAAGGTCATCGTGCCCGCCTTCGCCATCGGCCGGACGCAGGAGCTGGTCTACCGGCTGAATAATCTGGTCGAGCGGCGCGACCTGCCGCCCAACTTGCAGGTGTACGTCGATAGCCCGCTGGCGATCGACGCCACGGCCGTCTTCCGCGCCCACCCGGAGGCGTATGACTCCGAGATCGCCGAGGTGCTGATGACCGACCGCGACCGCGACCCGTTCGGCTTCACCATGATGCGCTACACCCGCTCGGCCGAGCAGTCGAAGGAACTCAACTTCCTGCGCCAGCCGGCGGTGATCATCAGCGCCAGCGGCATGGCCGAGACGGGGCGCATCCTGCACCACCTGAAGAACAACATCGAAGACCCGCGCAGCACCGTGCTCATCACCGGCTTCCAGGCCCCGGAGACGCTGGGCCGCCGGCTGGTGGACGGCCAGAAGCGGGTGAAGATCTTCGGCGAGGATTACGACGTGCGGGCGCGCGTCGTGTCCCTGAACGGACTGAGCGGCCACGCCGACCGCTCAGAGTTGCTCACGTGGGCCGGCCACCTGAAGCCGCCGCCGCGCCACACCTTCCTGGTGCATGGCGAGCCGGACGCCGCCCTGGCCCTGGCCGATAGCCTGCGCGTGCAGTTGGGCTTCCCCAACGTGCAAGCGCCGGAGATGCACCAGCGCTTTAGCCTATAACGCCCAACTCCCGGCCGACCTTGCCGAACGTCTCCAGGGCGATCTCGATGTCGCCGGGGTTGTGGGCGGCCGAGTTCATCACGCGGATACGCGCCTTGCCCTGGGCCACTGTCGGGTAGCCGATGGCCATGGCGAAGACGCCTTCCTCGAACAGCCGCCGGCTGAACTGCTGGGCCAGCCTGGCCTCGCCCAGCATGACGGGCACGATGGGCGTCTGGCTGAAGCCGGTGTTGAAGCCCATCGCCTGCATCTCGCGCCGGAACAGCTCGGCGTTCGCCCACAGCCGGTCGATGAGTTCCGTCGATTCGCTGAGAATGGCGACGGCCTCCATGCAGGCCGCCGTGTCGGGCACGGTCATGGCGCTGCTGAACAGGAAGGGCCGGCCGCGCTGGCGCAGCCACTCGATGATGATGCCCTTGCCCGCCACCAGCCCGCCGACGACGCCGAACGCCTTGCTCAGCGTGCCCACCTCCACGTCCACGCGCCCATGCAGGCCAAAGTGATCGACGATGCCCCGGCCACCGCGCCCCAATACCCCCTCGCCGTGGGCGTCATCGACCATCAGCATGATGCCGTGCGCCTCGGCCACCGCGCAGATGCGATCCAGCGGGGCGACGTCGCCGTCCATGCTGAAGACGCCGTCGGTGATGATGAGCCGGCGCTTGTAGTCCGTGCGCGCCGCGATCTGGCGCTCCAGGTCGGCCACGTCGGCGTGGGCGTAGCGGATGACCTCGGCCCGGCTCAGGCGGCAGCCGTCAATGATACTGGCGTGGTTCAACTCGTCGGAGAAGATGAGGTCGCCGGGGCCGACCAGCGCCGGGATGGTCGCCAGGTTGGCGGTGAAGCCGCTCTGCAGGGCGATGCACGCCTCGGCGTGCTTGAACTCGGCCAGCCGCCGCTCCAGCTCGACGTGCAGCGACATCGTCCCGGCAATGCTGCGCACCGCGCCCGGCCCGACGCCGTAGCGGTCGATGGCCGCCTTGGCCGCCTCGCGCACGCGCGGGTGGTTGGCCAGGCCGAGGTAGTTGTTGGCGCAGAAGTTGAGCAGCCGCCGGCCGTCGATGGTCACCCAGGCGTCCATCGGCGAGTCGAGGGTGCGGATGTGGTTGTAGAGGCCGGCCGCCTTCAGGTTGTCGATCTCCGCTTGCAGCCAGGCTGTTCTTCCGTCTTGCATGGTTACTCTCCCTTCTCTTAACAGTGTAGACCTGACCGGTGGGCGGCCCATGGTACGCTGACAAGAACGAGCCTTGTGGCCGTGGCCGCTCATCTCTCAGGTCTCATTGACGAAGCGCGCCCGTGTCGTTATACTCTCGAACGTATGAGCAAAGATGGCCTACTCGAGGAGCCAGTGCTCATCCTGAACGTGACATTCGAACCTATCCACGTTTGCAGCACGAAGCGGGCTCTGGCTCTGGTATTGTCCGGTAAAGCTGAGATTATTGTGAATGGTCGGGGGACCATTCATAGCGCTGTCGCTGCTTTTGAAATCCCCTCGGTCATCAAACTCAGCCACATGGTGCGGCGTCCACGCCCGCGCATCGCCCTGTCGAAGCGCGAGATTCTGCGCCGCGACGATTACACCTGCCAGTACTGCGGGCGCAAGATGCGCACGCTGACGCTGGATCACGTGGTGCCCCGCCGGCTGGGCGGCCCGCACACGTGGGACAACCTGGTCGCCGCCTGCTCGGCCTGTAACCGGCGCAAGGGGGGCCACCGGCCGGCCGAGGCCGACATGCTGCTGCATCGCGCCCCGTTCGAGCCTAGCCCCACCGCCGCCTACCGCTTCGGCAGCCACCTGGAGCAGCGCCAGGAGTGGGCGCAGTACATCGAAGGCTGGTAAGAGAGAATTAGGAATTAGGAATTATGAACCTACTCCTCTGTAGTGATTTCCTAATTCCTAATTCCTAATTTCTTCCGCGTTCTGCGAGGCCAGGGCGATGATGCGGTCGAGGCCCTGGTCAATGAGGGCGCTCAGACCGGCGTACATCTCCTCGTACTCCTCCAGCGGCCCGCCGTAGGGGTCGGCCACGTCGTAGGCGCGGCCGATCATCTCCGTCAGCAGGTACACCTTATGGGCCTGGGCCGGAAACTCCGCCCGCAGCGCCTCGGCGTGGCCGGTCTCCATCGTCAGCACCAGGTCGGCCTCGCGCAGATACGCCTCGTTCACCATCGCCGCGCGGTGGTCGGTGATGTCGTGGCCGTGACGGCTCATCACGCTGACGCTGTGGCGTGAGGCCGGCCGGATGACGACCGCCCACGTCCCGGCCGAGCCGACGCGCCACTCCGCCAGCCCTCGCTGCCGGAGCCGGTCGCGCAACAGGGCGGCGGCGACCGGCGACCGGCAGATATTCGCGGTACAGACAACTAGAATTCGCGCCATCGGGCAGCCGCCGAACCTAGTCGATCTCCGGCTGGAGCAGGCCGAACGTCCCGTCGCGCCGGCGATAGAGCACGTTCACAGCGTCGTCCTCCGAACTGAAGAAGACGTAGAAGTCGTGGCCGAGCAGTTCCATCTGATCGATCGCTTCCTCGGACGACATGGGGTGGAGGGCGAAGCGCTTGTAGCGGACGATGACCTGTTCTTCCTCCGCCGCCTCCTCGGCGATGGGCAGCGGTTCGCCCATGTCCTGGTCTTCGCCCTTGCCGCGGGTCTTGCGCTTGCGCTTGCCGCGGTAGCGCTCGATCTGCCGGTAGAGCTTGTCGATGACCGCGTCGATGGCGGCGAACATATCGCTGTTGCGCTCTTCGGCGCGCAGGATGGTGCCGCGCTCGTCGCGGATGGTGATCTCGGCCACGTGGCGCTGAACAGCGCTGCGCGTGTTCTCCGTCGCCAGTTCCACCTGGATACCGGAGAGGGTGGGTAGATAGCGGTCGAGCCGCGCCGTCTTCTTTTCGACGTAGTCACGCAGGCGCGGCGTGACCTCCATATTGCTAGAGAGGATTTGCAGTTCCATAGGCGATAGTTCTCCTTTCAGACTTGGGTGCGTTGTTGGTTGGCCCGCCGGCCGGAAGTCAGCATGGTTGGAAGGCGCGATTATCCCATGACTAAGAGACCCGCGCCAGACAATAGGCCGAAACGCCGGCCGCGCCGGCGGCCAGCAGCGCCTCGGCCGCGGCCGACATGGTCGCGCCCGTGGTCAGCACGTCGTCGATGAGCAGGACGTGACGCCCCGCCACGGCGGCCGGGTCGGCGGTGAAGGCCCCCTTCACGTTGTCGGCCCGCGCCGCCGGCCCCAACCCGACCTGAGGCGGGGTGTGGCGCGTGCGGCGCAGGGCGGCGGCGCTGAATGGGATGCCCAACGCTTGCGCCAGCGGCCGGGCCAACAGCTCTGACTGGTTATAGCCGCGCCGCCGCTGCCGGCGCGGGTGCAGGGGGATGGGCAGAATCAGGTCGGGCGGCTGCTCCCAGGCTGGCCACCCGGCGATCAACCGGCGGGCCAGCGGCGCGGCCAGGGCGAAGTAACCCTCGTACTTCAGGCCGTGGATGAGCCGGCTGGCCGGCTCCTGGTAGCGCAGGGGGGCGCGCATCTGGCGCAGCGGCAAGGGGCCGGCGGCGCAGGTGGGGCAAGCGCCCGGCCCCTCCAGCCCGCGCCCGCAGCGGTGGCAGATCGGCCCCGTCACCGGGACGAGCCGCGCCTCGCAGGCGGCGCACAACAGCGCGCCCACTCGCCCACAGCCAGCGCAGACGGGCGGGAAAGCCACGTCCAGACAAAAACCGGCGGCGGCCCGCCAGCGGACGGCGAGAGAGCGGTCAGGCGCGGCGATCACGGCTGTGAATCGAGCAATTCGGTGACGATAGCTTCCAGCAGTTGGCGCTTCTCGTTGCGGTTCAGCACGATGCCCTGCGCGTCGAGCAGCGCGTCCAGCTGGTCGTGCACAAACGGGCGAACCTGCGACCGCTCGGCGAAGGCCATGCCCGGGGGGCGCTGCCGCCGCAGTTGGGCGCACAGGTGGGTTTTGAGATCGACAAGGGCGTCGCGCGCGCCGGCGGCCGGCGAGTCGCGCCGGACGCGGATGTCGTGCAGATCGGCATCCCGCCGTTCCGTGTGGTTGGTGTCGGGGTCGGTGTCTTGCGCCACGGTCTTTCTTGCTACCTGGATCGGCCCGCCTAGCCGCCGGCCAATACTTGCCGGAACCACTCGCCGGCGCTAGTGAGCCACGCCCCGATGTAGGGGCCTAGCAGGGCCAGGATAGCGATCACCACGACCGCCACCAGAACGAGCACCAGAGCGTACTCCACCAGCCCTTGTCCCTCTTCGCCTCTGAAGAAGCGCATACGTACTTTCCTCCACGGCGGGCCGGCGGCCCGCCGGTCGTGCTCGGCCGATCAGTCAGCGCGGCGCGTCCAGCCGCACCCAGCCATGGCGCAGGGCGTAGACCGCGGCCTGTGTCCGGTCTTCGACGCGCAGCTTGCGCAGGACGGCGGTCATGTGATTCTTGACCGTCTGCTGGCTGATGTTCAACCGAAATGCGATCTCTTTGTTGCTGGCGCCGCGCGTCACCAGTTCCAGAATCTCCCTCTCACGCGGCGACAGCGGGATGGTAATATCCCCGGCCTGCATGCCGGCGGGCATGGCGTAGCGGTCGGCCCGCTGGGCGACCCAGTTGGCGGCCTCCACGGCGCTCATGATCTGATCGTGGATGACGTAACGGCCTTCATGAACGGCGTAGATCGTCTTGAGCAGCCTATCCGGGGGGATGTCCTTGGCGCAATAGGCCGCCGCACCCAACTGGAGCGCGTGGTAAACCTGCTCGGCGTTGTCGTAGCCGGTCAGGATGATCACCTTCGTCTCCGGTCGCTCATCGAGCATGCGCCGCGCCACCTTCAAGCCGCTCTCATTGGGCAGATTCACGTCCATGAGCACGATGCCCGGCCGCTGCTCGGTGGCGATAGCGAGCGCGGCCGTGCCATCGGCCGCCTCGCCCACCACGCTCAGGCCGGGATCCGTTTCCAGAACGTCGACAAGCCCCTGCCGGAAGAGGGGATGGTCGTCAACGATGAGGAGGGTGATCAAATCCATTACGTGGTGTTTCCCAAGCGCTGTATTGGCTTTCAGTATAGCACGAACGGCGCGATCATCCCAACGCGCCCAGACGAGGGCAGAACAGGACGCTGATAAACGCCGATGCTACGCTGATTCTCGCTGATAAGAACCTATCTTTTCCGTATCAGCGAGAATCAGCGTCCTGAATCGGGGTTTATCAGCGTCCCATTTTTCCGGCCGATGCACGTCATCAGGTCGCCAAAGTTGACCGGCACGGCGGCCTCGTCCAGCCCCAGCCGGCCAACCGCCCCACGCGCCAACCGGCCCAGCCCCGCGTGCAGCCCCGCCACGCGCGAGGCCAGATAGCCCAGACGCAAGTAGCGCCCCTGTGTCCCCTGCCAGACCACGTCGAACCCCTGCGCCGCGACCATCTCGCGCAGCGTCCGCCGGGTGAAGTAATAGAGGTGCATGTCCATCAGCCACGGCCAGCGGCGGCCCATGAGCCGGGCGACCGGCGCGTCGATGTCCATGGTGTGTACAAGCAGCCAGCCGCCGGGCCTGAGCAGGCGGCGCGCCCGGGCCAGCTCGGCCGCCGGGTCGGCGAAGTGCTCGATTACGTCCCACAGGGTGATCACGTCGAAAGACGCCTCCGGCAGCGCGACTGTCTCCAGCGTGCCCTGGCAGACGTTCAGGCCGCGGCGCTGGGCGGCCGCCGCCGCCCAGGACGACGGCTCGACGCCCTGGGCCTGCCAACCGGACTGCGCGGCCACCTCGACGAAGACGCCAATGTAGGCCCCCACGTCCAGCAGCGCCCGCCCCTCGGCCGGGCCGGTGAAGCGCTCCAGGTGGCGCAGGTGGTGACGAAAGGTCAGTTCGCGCCCCTGC
>NZ_JAYRVJ010000563.1:0-1592 GCF_041918635.1 Promineifilum sp. (SeqCode) | reverse complement strand
GTCGCGCCGGGCCTGATCGTGACCAACCTCAACGCGGCGCTAGGGGGCAATGTCGCCAGCTTCGACGGCCGGTTCCTGGCCATCGCCTCCCCCACGAGTGGGGCCGGCAGCGCGTTGGTGTTCGAGCCGCCGGCGGCGGGCGACGCGACGCGCGTCCTGTTCGGCATCGACGCCCCACGCGACTACCACGGCCACGACGCGACGCGCGCCGAGGTGGTGGGCCGGCAGGATTGGCGGAACGGCGTTGACCTGACCTTCCTGCAAGTCGCCCGCTTCCTGCGCTTCGGCGTTGACGGCCAGCCGCCGCGCGACGTGGATTGCCTGCCGGCCGAGACCGCGGACGCCCACTTCGCCACGCTGGAGGAGATCGCCGCGGCCATTGACGACGCGCTGGATAGCAACGTGGCCCACGTGGCGGAGCGCGACGGCGGCCGTTACCTCGTCTTGCGCTCGACGAAGGAGGGGCAGGCCGGCCGGCTGGTGGTGGAGCCTCACTCCTCCGGCGACGCCCGCGCCCTCCTGTTCGGCGACGCGCCCATCACGACGACCGGAACCGATCCCCAGCCGGCCATCATCACCGGCGAGGCCGATCTGCTCCAGCCGGCCGATCTGGGCCGGCGCTCGGCGCTGCGCCTGGCGGTGGACGGCGGGCTGCCAGTGGACGTAGACGTGGCCGGCTACGCCCCCGGCGCGACGCTGCTGGAGGAGATCGTCGAGGCCATCAACGCCGCCTTCGCCACGCCCAACGGCCCGGCGGCGGTCGCCTCGGCCACGCCGGAGCGCCGCCTACGGCTCGCCTCGCCGACGACCGGCCCGGCCAGCCGGCTGGAACTCCTGCCGCTGCGCACCATCGACCTCATCGAATACCCGGCGACGACGGCGGAACTGCCCGCGCGCACCGTGCGCCACAACCGGCGCTGGCCCATGGACAACAGCGGCGCGGTGGCCGGCCTGGCCGAAGTCCGGATCGACGCCCCGTCGGGTGTGGCCGGGGTGGTGCTGGTCAACGAGACGATGGACCGGCAGGTGCGCCTGCTGACCGCCATCCCGCCCCGCGAGTCGGCGCGCATCTGGGCTGACGGCTCCCGGCTGCGGGCGGAGATCGGGCCAATGGGTGGACCGGCGCGGCGCGTGCCGGACCGGCAGATACTGGCCGGGCCGCCGGGGGCGCAGGCGCGCGTGCCCTTCCCCGGCGCGTGGAGTTTCAGCGGCGCGGCGGGTGAACGGCCCGCGCTGCAACTCAACAACCCGGTCGCCGACCAGATCGTGCGGCTGACGGCGCGGCAGGTCGCGGCGACGGGCGAGGGGTTGACGGTGCGCGTGGCCGATAGCGACGTGCCCCCGGCCACGGTGGACGCGGCGGCTGCTGACGGCCAGACAGTGGCCCTACCCGGCCGGATCGAGGCGACGGGCGAACCGCCGCGCTACCGGCTGGTGGGCGGCGACGGGGCGGCGCGGGCGGAGTTGCGCGCCGGGGCCGGCGTGGAATTGAGCGACTACCTGGATCGGGTCGTCGTCGCCCACGGCACGATCCATGCCGCCGAGGGCGGGCCGCTGCTCATCGTCGCGCGGCTGGAGGCGCTGTTCAAGGT
>NZ_JAYRVJ010000562.1:0-5331 GCF_041918635.1 Promineifilum sp. (SeqCode) | reverse complement strand
TGATAATCTATTTATATGCAAACACAACCGATCGGCCAACGATAATGTGATTTTGCGGAGGCGGACTGAGCGACGATGATAAGAGACACGAAGCCGAGCTACAACCTGAAAGTTGTTGTACGGGAAACGGGCATCAAGCCCGATACGTTGCGCGCTTGGGAGCGCCGCTATAACTTGCCCGCTCCGGAGCGGACGGCCGGCGGCCATCGCCTCTACTCGCAGCACGATCTGGAGACTATCCGCTGGTTGCTGGCCCGCCAGCGTGAGGGGCACAGCATCAGCCACGCCGTGCAACTCTGGCGCGATATGGAGGCCGGCGGCGGCGATCCGCTCCAGCAGTCGACCATCCCGCCGTCGGCGGCCCCGACCGCGGCGCCGGCGGCCGACCTGACCGTCTTCCGCGAAGCGTGGATACGCGCTTGCCTGGCGTTCGATGAGACGGCGGCCGATCAACAACTGGCCCACGCCTTGGCCTGGCACGCGCCGGAGGTCGTCTGCGTGGAACTGCTCCAGAAGGGGTTGGCCCAGATCGGACAGATGTGGTACGAGAACCGGGCCACCGTCCAGCAGGAGCATTTCGCCCTGGCTATTGCCCTACGCCGTGTGAACACCCTGTTGGCCGCCGCGCCGCCGCCCAGCCGCGCGCAACTCATCTTGCTGGCCTGCCCGCCTGAGGAAGAGCACACCTTCCCGCTTCTGCTGCTGGCCCTCTTGCTGCGCTACCGCGGCTGGCCGGTAGCCTATCTGGGGGCCAATGTGCCGCTGGCGCAAATGGAGAGCGCCCTGCAGGCGACCCGGCCGGCGCTGGCCGTGCTGGCGGCGCAGACCTTGCCGACCGCGGCCGAGACGCTGACTATGGCGCGGTTCTTCCAGGCTCATGGTACACGCCTGGCCTATGGTGGTTACGTGTTCAACCGCCAGCCTACCCTCCGGCGACAGATGCCAGGCTACTACCTGGGCGAGACGATGGCGGCGGCCATGACCGGCGTGGCCGACATCCTGAACGCCGGGCCGCCTATGCCCACCGGAACGCCCACCCCAATACCCCATCAGCAAGCGCTGGCCGAATTCGACAAACAGCATTGGCTCCTGGAGGCGCACGTGTGGCGCACCCTCCAAACCGAGCAATGGTCGGAAGCCCATCTGCGGGTGGCCAACCTGCATCTTGACCGCTACATCCGCGCCGCCCTGACCTTCGGCGACATGGGTCTCATCGATCAGGAGCTCGACTGGCTGCGGCAATTGCTGGCGCACCACGGCGTTTCTGGCGACTTTCTGAAGCGCTACCTGGTCATCTACGCTCAGGCGGCGCACGAGTACCTGGACGAGAGCGGCCGGCCGATCATCGACTGGCTGGACGCTCACGCTTAGAGGTTCTTAACGAGCAGTTGCCAGCCATCGCCGTCGCGCACGGCCGGCAGCAGCCACAGCGCCTCGCTATCGAGCCGCAGGTCGAAGGCCAGCGTCTCCATCCAGTCATTGCGCTCCGCCTCGATGGTCACGATGACCAGCTCCAGCAGCTTGCGCGCGTCCTGGGGCGTCAGCACGGCCGGCTCGAAGACGGCTTCCTCCGGTCGGGTCATGGCCTCCAGGTGTGGCTGCTCCTCCAACAGGTTTTGCACCAGGTCGCGCGCCTCCTGCAAGTCGCAGCGCCAGGCGGGCACGTAGACTGTGCGCGGCCCGGCCCAGAACGTCTCGGCGTCCTGACCGGCGCGCCCCCCCTGCGTCTTGCGCGCCTGCATCGTCACTTTGCTGCGATAGACCCAGAACGGCAGCCAGGCGGCTGGCTCCGCGCCGGCCGGCCGGACGTATTGCGCCGCCGGCAGAGCCAGCCCACCCTCAGTGATGGACACGGCCGCGCGACAGTTGGGACACTGGATGACGACGTCATCCTGGCCGGGAGCCAGCGCCTGATTGCACTTGGGGCAGCGCAGCAGTAATAGCTTCATGATTTCCCCGGAAAGCGGCCCTGGCGGCTCATCTCTTCCAAATCTTCCAGCACGGTCATGCCCGTTCGCATCATCTGCGGCAGGTCTTCGAACGAGGAGAACATCTCGCCAAACGGGATCTGGTTCCCGCCGCCCTGGAGCTTTTGGAACTGTCGCGGTTTGTCCTCCACCTCTTCGCCGTAACGGAACTGGCGATAGCCGTAGAGGATCATGCCGATGCCGAGGGCGATGGGCAGCAGCAGCAGGCCCAGGCTGTCATCGTCGGACGAGGCCATCGCCGCCAGGATGGTGCCGTTAACGAGCACCAGGTTGCCCACCGCCAGCCCGGCCACCAGCGCCATCGCCCGGTAGAGGATGTTGCCCGGCGCTTTGCCGTACATCACCTCGCCGTGCGCGCCGTCCACCACGACCTGATAGGTGCGGTTGCGGTAGGAGTAGCGGATCAGCCAGACGGGGAAGTAGACCAGGGCGAAGTCGGGCCGCAACAGTTGGATGTTCTCGTAGGTGGTTTTGACCTGGCCGGCGGCGTTGCGGCTGCGTTGGATGAAGTAGCGACGCGCCTCTTCCTGCGCTTCGGTGCGCGACTCCGACGGCTCGAAGACCATCGCCTCGGCGTGGAGCGCCTGACTGTCAAAGGGGTGGAGGTCGTCGCGCGCGACGACGATGCGATGAACGCCGAACTCAGCCACGTCCACGGCGGCGTCGTTCCACTCCATCGACTCGAAGACGTAGTGCTCGTCGGGTTTGGTCGAGTCCTTGTCCTTGCGCACGCGGCCGAATAGCCAACCGGCGACGGTGGCCTCTACCCGCCAGAAGGGCAGGTAGACGAGCACCAACTCATCGATACGCGCTGTTCGGGCCAGGTCGCGGGCCTTGCGCATGCCGGAGAAGAAGCCGCGTGCGGCGGCCTCGGCCTCGGTCCGGCCGATGCGCCGCGCCACCTGCCAGCGCCGGACGCCGCGCTCCCCTTGCACCAGCGAGTGCAGGTTGCAGTAGGGGCACTGGACGACGCGCACGCCCTCGGCCACTGGCACGACGCCGGCGCAGTTGGGACAGATAAGCCCTTGAGACTGTTCGTTGGCCGGCGCGGGCGGGCCGGCGGGCGTGGAAGTGGGTAAGGGAGTAGAGGTTGTCATGGTCGGTTGGCGCTGGTGGCGCGGCGCAATGAGCGCGGCGCTAATAGCGGCGCGAGACGGCGGCGGCGGCGCTGAAGATGGGCACGGCCAGGGCGATGGCGACGCCGAGATAGATCAACAGCCCCAGACCCAGGCCGATTGTCCGGCCAAAGACGGTATAGGACAGGATCGGGATGAGCGCGGCCAGGAAGTAGGCCAGGCAGCCGAAGCCGCCGATGGATACGTAGGGCAGCTCGAACTTCTCCGGGTAGATGGCGGCGAAGACCTGTCCCGCGGCGGCGTCGACCAGCGCGGTATAACTCTGGCCCTCATAGGCGTACTTGAATTGGTAGATGGGCACGTGGACGAGAGACAACTCGCGGATGGCCCCGACGGCCACGTTTTCGTTCTCGGCCAGCCAGGCGTGGACGGCGGTCACGGGCACGGTCGGCTTGGCGGCGTCGGCGTCCAGGGCGCGGTCATACGGTTCCAGGTCGGAGGCGGGCAGACGCAGGTTGCCCAACTCGACAATCGACAGGGCGGCGGCCGGTTTCAGGTAAACCGCTTCCGCGTCGCCCTTCGTCGCGCGCGCCAGCCACATCGGGAAGAGCTGGTAGATCTGCGACTCGATCTTGGCCGCGGCGTCCAGCCCTTTGACGGTCTGGTTGCCGGCCATCCAGCGGCGCAGAGCGGCGGCGGCTTGCGTCTCGTCTAGCGTCGGCCGGACGGCGTAGTGCAGCACGGCCTGGCTCTTATCGACAAAGTTGACCGTGCCGCAGAATTCACAGGTAGCATATTTCGCGCCCTGTTCGACCGCCAGCGGCGCGGCGCACTGCTGGCAGAGCAGTTGGGTGCTGGCCTCAATTTCGATCATGTGCGCATTTTATCACGCGGCGGCGAAAAAGGCAGGGGAGCGGGGGTGCAGGGGAGCAGGGGAGAGCGTCTGCCCCCCTGCCCCCCTGCACCCCCGCTCCCTTTGCACAGTACCCAACATCTATGATAAACTGTGATATAGTTGACATTATGTCTTGTCCTGTAGGAGTAGAATAGCAACCATGATCGACGTCAATCAACTCCGTCGCGGCGTCACCTTTTTGCACGATGGCGCGCTGCTGAAAGTAACGGAGTATTCCCATACCAAACCCGGCCGCGGCAAGGCTACCATCCGCGTCCGCGTCCGCGACCTGCGCACCGGGACGAACAAGGAAGTCACGTTCGGTTCCGGCGACCGCGTGGAAGATGTACGGTTGGATAAGAGCACCTTCCAGTACCTCTACGACGACGGCAGCTTCCACGTTTTTATGGACCAGAGCACCTATGAACAGAAGCAAGTGGCCCATAGCGTGCTGGAGTCCGACGCCAAATACTTGCGCGACAACATGGAGCTGGAGCTTCTGTCGTACGAGGGCGAAGTGATCGACTACGAGCTGCCGAAGACGATGGAGTTCGACGTCGTCGAGGCGGAGAACGCCCTGGCCGGCGACACGGCCACCGGCGCGACGAAAGAGATTGTGACGGAAACGGGCCTGCGCGTGAAGACGCCGCTGTTTGTCCAGGCGGGCGACCGGATTCGGGTGAATACCGAGACAGGTGAGTACCTCACCCGCGTCTAGCCTCCGGCCGCCGGCGACTTCAACCGGTCAGGGCCATAACGTATATGTTCGTGTGTGGAGGGTCAAATGAGAAGGGTCTTGTCTAGAGAGAAGCCGTTCGGCCGTCTGGTAGTTGTGGCGGCCCTGTTGCTCGTCCTGTCGCTGTTCCTCGTCGCCGCCAAGCCGGCCGAGGCGCAGGGGACGGGCGTTTATCACATTGTGCAGTTCGGCGAATACCTGTCGCTCATCGCCCAACGTTACGGCACGTCGGTTGCGGCCATCCTGGCCGCCAATCCGCAGATCACCAACCCCAACCGGATCTACACCGGGCAGACGATATTCGTCCCGCTTGGTGTGGTCACACCACCGCCGCCGCCACCTCCGCCCCCTCCGCCGCCGGTCTGCCGCGCCTACCACGTGGTCTTGCCCGGCCAGAATCTGTTCCGCATCGGCCTGCAATACGGCGTTAGCTACTGGACTATCGCCCAGGCCAACGGCATCTGGAACGTCAACCGCGTCTACGCCGGGACGACGCTCTGCATCCCGTAGTTTAAGAAGCGCATCCACAGATTTCGCAGATTACGCAGATTAAAGAGCTTCTTTAATCTGCGTAATCTGTGCAATCTGCGGATGCTTCTATTCGGTCACCACGTTTACCAGGCGGCCCGGCACGAC
>NZ_JAYRVJ010000561.1:0-3596 GCF_041918635.1 Promineifilum sp. (SeqCode) | reverse complement strand
GCCACGCTCAACTTCGAGATCATGGAGCCGGCGTCGAACAGCCCGGCTGACATGGCCCTGACCCGCATCAAGGATGGGACGTACAACCGCTGGTTCGTCAGCGCCCTCTATGGCCGCCAATACCCGGCCGACATCGTGGCTCACTACGCGCCGCACTTCCCGAACGGGATGGACTTCATTCAGCCGGGCGACTTCGAGGCCATCGCCGCGCCGACCGACTTCCTGGGCATCAACTACTACACCCGCAGCGTCGTGCGCGACGAGACGGCGGCCGACAACTGGCCCCAGACGCATTGGCCCGACCGGCCGAAGACGGACATGTACAACGACATGGTTCTGCGCATCGGTTGGGAGATTTACCCTGAGGGCCTCTACAAGCTGCTGAATCGCCTCCACTTTGAGTACAACCCGCCCAAGTTCTACATCACCGAGAACGGCGCGAGCTTCAGCGTCGGCCCGGACGAGAACGGCCGTGTGCCCGACGAGCGCCGGCGGGCCTTCCTGCGCGACCACATAGCCGCCGCGCGTCGCGCGATGGACAACGGCGTGCCGCTGGCCGGCTACTTCGTCTGGTCGCTGCTGGACAACTTCGAGTGGGCCAAGGGGTACACCCAGCGCTTTGGCATGGTCTGGGTTGACTACGAGACGCAGCAACGCATCCCCAAGGACAGCGCCCTCTGGTATCGCGACGTGATCGCCAACAACGGCTTTGAATAGCGGCTAGGGAAGAGCGCTCTTCCCTAGCCCCTAACCCCTAGCCCCTAGCTTTGCGTGAGACTTTCTTCTCTGCTCAATGCGCGGATAATCCCCACACATGGATACAAAGCGGGGTGAGCCTGGGTTAGCGGCGGCGCTGGTGTTGGCAATGTGGATCGGCGGGACGGCGCTGGCCCTCTACGTACCGGCCTGGATGACGGAGCAGATCACGCTGGCCGGGGGGGAGGCGTGGTCGGCGTGGAATGGGGTCGCGATCGTCGCCACCCACGCGCTGGTCGCCGGGCTGCCGGCGTGGCTGGCCGCGCTACGGGCCCGCGACCCGCGCTACCGGGCCATCTTCCGCGCCTGGGCGCTGGCCGCGCTGTTCGCCCTCTTGCTGATGCCGGTGCGGCTGGCCGGGCCGACAGAGGCGCAGCCGGCCGCCTGGCTCCAGATAGGTTGCGTCTTACTCTACCTGGGCTTGCTGTGGCTCATTCGCCGCCGCGCCGGCGCGGCCGACGGGGTCGACCGGCCGGCTCCGCCCGCCCGGGCCGGCCGCCACGGCTGGGGAATCGCCCTGGCGGCGGGGCTGGGCCTGGCGCTGCCGTGGGCGGCGTGGGGGGCGCTGGGGTCGCCCCTTGATACGCTGCTCAATGTGGCCGCCGCGCTGCTCTTCGGGCTGGCCGCCGGCCAAACGTTGGAGGACGCGCTGTTGTCCCTGTTCGCCGGCGCGGCCGGCCGCCCGGCGGCCGGTATTCTCCTCGGCGGCGTGGTCATCGCAGCTATGTTGGCGATCATGGGGCCGGCCTTCGGCGTCAATGGCCAGCAAATCATCTTTCTGTTCCTGTTGCCGGCGTTGGGATGGGCGGCAGCCACGCTGGCCTGGTGGAGTCAGGAAGACGGGCGGGCCGCTGGGCTGTTCCTGGGGCTGGCCGTGGCCGCGCCACTGCTCTTCATCGACCCCGACGAACTGTCCATCATGCTCAACCTGGGCGCGCGCGACGTGGGCTTCTACGCCGTCTTCGCCACCCTGCTGGGCGCGGCGGGCGGGCTGCTGCTCGGCCTGCTGGGGCTGCTGCTGGCGCTGGCCTGGCCTCGGCGGCGCGCCGGACGAGGGGCTGCGGCGTTGGCCGCGCTCGCGGGGCTGGGGGCCGGCGGGCTGCTGCTGGCGGTCTACTTCCTCTTCGGCCAGCCGGGCTGGCACGGCGAGCGCTTGTTCGTCATCCTGCGCGACCAGGCCGACATCGGGGTCGCCGTCGCCATCGCCGACCCGGTCGAGCGGCGCGACTTCGTCTACCACACGCTGGCCCACCACGCCAGCGCCACCCAGGCCGACCTGCGCCGGGCGCTGGACGCCGCCGGCATCGATTACACGCCCTACTACCTGTCCAACAGCCTGGAAGTGAGCGGCGGGCCGCTGCTAAAGTGGTGGCTGGCGCGCCGGCCGGAGGTCGAGCGCATCCTCGACAGTCCAACGCTGCGCCCCTTGCCGGCCCCTTCGCCGGCCGCGCTCGGCGCCTTTGACAGCCAGCCGGACGATCTGCTGTGGAACGTGCTGGCCGTTGGCGCGCCGCGCGTCTGGGACGAGTTGGGCGCGCGCGGGGCGGGCATCATCATCGGCCAGGCCGACTCCGGCGTCGACGGCGCGCACCCGGAGTTGCGCGACACCTACCGCGGCAACCAACCCGAGGAGGCGACCGGCTTGACCGGGGGCAACGACTACAACTGGCTCGACCCCTGGAACCACACCACCGCCCCGACCGACCGCATGGGCCACGGCACGCACACCCTGGGGTCGGCGCTGGGCCGCTCCGTCGGCGTAGCCCCGGACGCGACGTGGATCGGCTGCGTCAACCTGGCCCGCAACCTGGGCAACGCGCCGCGCTACCTCGACTGCTTCCAGTTCCTCTTCGCCCCCTTCCCCCAGGACGGCGACGCACTGGCCGACGGCCGGCCAGACTTGGGCGCGCACGTGCTGAACAACTCCTGGGGCTGCCCTGACGTGGAGGGGTGCGACGCGGCCGCGCTGCTGCCGGCGGTACGGGCGCTGCGGGCGGCGGGCGTCTTCGTCGTCGCCTCGGCCGGCAACGACGGCGACGCTTGCAGCACAGTCTACGCGCCCATCGCCCTCTACGATGAGGTGTTCACCGTCGGCGCGACCGACATCTTCGACGCGGTGGCTTCCTTCAGCAGCCGCGGCCCGGTGCTAGCCGACGGCAGCGGTCGCACCAAGCCCGACGTCGTCGCCCCCGGCGTGGACATCGTCTCGGCCTACCCCGGTGGGACTTACGAGACGCTGGAGGGCACGTCCATGGCCGGGCCGCACGTGGTGGGCGTCGTCGCCCTGCTGTGGTCGGCCAACCCGGCCCTCATCGGCGACATCGAGCGGACGGAGCGGCTGCTGGCGGAGACGGCCCAACCGCTGGAAGCAGACGACGCGCTGTGCGGCGACCTCTACCCGAACAACGCCGCCGGCTATGGCCTGGTGGACGCCTACACCGCCGTCCGCCGGGCGCTCGAAGAGGTATCATCCGCAGATTAGGCAGATTAAGAGGCTCACGCAAAGCACGCCAAGTGCGCTAAGAGCGCCAAGAAAGAGACTTCTTTGCGTTATTAGCGCACTTGGCGTGCTTTGCGTGACTCTTTCTTCTTCAAATCTGCCCAATCTGCTTAATCTGCGGATGATCCCTCTTACATCAACTCGACGATGGTCGCCTCGCCCTGCCCCACACCAACACAGAGCGTTGCCAAGCCATAGCGCATTGGCTCGCCGGCGTCTCGCCGGCGCTTCATCTCGTGCAGCAGCGTCGTCAGAATGCGCGCTCCGGAGCAGCCCAGCGGGTGGCCCAGAGCGATGGCCCCGCCGTTGACGTTGACGATCTCCGGCCGCATCCCCAACT
>NZ_JAYRVJ010000560.1:0-3068 GCF_041918635.1 Promineifilum sp. (SeqCode) | reverse complement strand
GGGCCTGCCCCTTGTTGCGCCGACCAGTATGTTTGCAGAGGTGGCCGGCGCTGTTGCTCACCGTACTGGTAGTTCGCAACTTGGTTACCACGCTGTACAAAGTATCCAGCAAGTTCCCACTCTACAACTGGTAGCTGTTAGGGCTGAATTGGGCGACTTTGCGGCTCAGGTAGCTTCTACGCACCGTTTGCGCGGTGGCGACGCGATCTATGTCGCCGTAGCTTATCAATTGCAGGTGCCACTGGTTAGTTGGGATCAGGAGCAGATCGCGCGTGTGGCCGGTTTCGTTAATGCCTATGCGCCAGAACAGTGAACCAGGTCATCGAAGTCTCATCTACAATCGCGTCGTTCTTGTCTATACTTAAGCCAACCCACTAAACGGAGCGCACAGCTGATGGACGACCAGGCATACGCGGCGAAGGTGGCGGAGTTCGAGGCGCGCATCGCCCGCGGCGAGAAGATCGAGCCGGGCGACTGGATGCCGCCCGACTATCGCCAGCAGCTCATCCGCATGATCTCGCAGCATGCCCACAGCGAGATCGTCGGCATGCTGCCGGAAGGGGCATGGATTACCCGCGCGCCCAACCTGCGGCGCAAGATGGTGCTGCTGGCCAAGGTGCAGGACGAGGCGGGCCACGGCCAGTACCTCTATCACGCCGCCGAGACGCTGGGCGTCAGCCGCGACGAGATGATCGCCGCCCTGCTGGACGGCCGCGCCAAATACGCCAGCGTCTTCAACTACCCCACGCTCGGCTGGGCCGACGTGGGGGCCATCGGCTGGCTGGTGGACGGCGCGGCGATCATGAACCAGTCGATGTTGGCCCACTGCTCCTACGGCCCCTACTCGCGGGCGATGGTGCGCATCTGCGCCGAGGAGGGCTTCCACAAGAAGCAGGGACAGGAGATGATCATCCGCTACGCCCAGGGCACGCCGACGCAGCGCCAGATGGCCCAGGACGCCATCGACCGCTGGTGGTGGCCGGCGCTGATGATGTTCGGGCCGCATGACTCGGCTTCCGCCAATACGCCTCAACTGGTGCGCTGGGGTATCAAGACCAAGACCAACGATCAGTTGCGCGGCGAGTTTATCGACGAGATGGTTCCGGCGCTGGCGGCGCTGGGACTGAGCGTGCCCGACCCGGAGATGCATTACGATGAGGCGACCGGCCATTGGACCGGCGGCGAGATCGACTGGGATGAGTTCTGGCGGGTCATCAAAGGAGACGGGCCGATGAACGCCATCCGGCTCGACACGCGGCGGGCGGCTCATGAGGACGGCCGCTGGGTGCGCGAGGCGGCGCAGGCTTATGCCGACCGCGGACAGATGGTTACAGTGCGGGGGAGCACGGGTGCAGGGGGGCAGGGGTGAAAGAAGCGTCTGCCAGCAGGCTCTTTCTCCTCTGCTCCCCCGCTCCCCTGCTCCTCCGCATGCTCGTATCTCGGCCGATGTTTCTCTTTTCGTCATGACCGACCAGTGGCCGCGTTACGAGGTGTTCAAGCAGGACAGGCCGGACGGCCCGCACCGCAATGTCGGCTCCGTGCACGCGCCGGACGCGGAGCTGGCCGTGCTGAACGCCCGCGACGTGTTCGCGCGGCGGCCGGCCTGTCACAGCCTGTGGGTCATCCCGGCGGAGGCCATCATGGCGCGGACGGCTGAGGAACTAGCGACTGAAAGTGAAGAGCCGGCCGATGGCGAAGTAAGGAGTCAGCAGTATTCAGTATTCAGTAAGCAGTCGCAGCGGCAGACGATGACCTACGTGGACTACATGGGGCAAGTCGAGGCCCGCTCGGCGGCCGAGGCGCTGAGGCTGGCCGCGCGGGCGGCCGACCCGCCGGCGGCTGTCTGGTGGGCCGCGCCCACGGCCGCCATTGTGCGTAGCGACGAGGAAGTGGCGGCGGGCTTCGAGGCGGCCACGTCGAAGCGGTTCCGGCTGCCCAACCAGTACCACACCGTTTTCACCATGCGCCAGTTGCGCCGCGCCCAGGACGAGGAGGAGGCTGAGTGATGGATGCCGCCCTGGCCGCGCCGCTGGCCGAGCGCCTGCTGGCGATGGCCGACGACGAGCTGATCCTGGCGCACCGCAATTCGGAGTGGGCGGGGCACGGCCCGATCCTGGAGGAGGACATCGCCTTTGCCAACATCGCCCTGGACGAGCTGGGCCATGCCGCCATCTGGTACGGCCTGCGCGGCCAGATGACCGGCGAGGACGCTGACCGGCTCATCTTCTTCCGCGACGCGGGGGCGTATCGCAATGTCCAGCTGGTCGAATTGCCCAAGGGGGATTGGGCGTTCTCCATGCTGCGCCAATACCTGTTCGACGCCGCCGAGAGCGTGGCGTTGCCCCACCTGACGGCCAGCCGCCACCGCCCGCTGGCCGAGGCCGCGGCCAAGATCGCCACTGAGGAGATGTACCACCTGCGCCACACCCGGCTGTGGCTGCGGCGGCTAGGGTTGGGCACGACGGAGAGCCACGGCCGGCTGCAACGCGCGCTGGACACGCTCTGGCCCTACGCGCGGCAACTGTTCGCGCCGCTGCCGGGCGACGCGGCGCTCGTCTCGGCCGAGATCATCCCCGACGCCGCCCCGCTGCGCCGCGAGTGGGAAGCGCTCGTGCGGCCGTACCTGACCGAATGCGCTCTGACCATTCCCGAAGACGCCCTGCCCCGGCGGGCCATCCCGCGCGCCGAGCACACCGAGCACCTGATGGTCTTACTGGCCGAGATGCAGTCCGTGGCCCGCATGGACCCGACGGCCGAATGGTGAGCCGAATGAGTGTTACAGCCGAAGATGTCTGGCGGGCGCTGGAGGGGGTCAAAGACCCCGAAATCCCGGTGGTGTCCGTTGTGGAGATGGGCATCATCCGTGCGGTGGAGATGACGCCGGCCGGCGTGACGGTCACGATGACGCCGACTTTCTCCGGCTGCCCGGCGCTGGACGTGATGCGGCGGGACATCGAGGCGGCCGTGCGGGGGCTGGGCGCGGCCGAGGTGACGGTGCGCACCGTCCTGCACCCGCCGTGGAGCACCGACCACATCAGCGACGCCGGGCGAGAGAAGCTGCGCCAATT
>NZ_JAYRVJ010000559.1:0-11237 GCF_041918635.1 Promineifilum sp. (SeqCode) | reverse complement strand
TGACCTGGCCCTGCCCGCCAACCCGGAGGGCATCAACAACGCCATGGGCTGGTTCATCCAGCACGCGGGCGCCAAGGAAGGCGGCTACTATGCGGGCGCGGTGCAGAAGCTAGACCGCATCCCGGTAGAGGGCAACTACTTCGTCAGTATCAGCGCGACCGCCTTTGAAGACGGCAAGACCGGCCCCTACAACAGCGTGGCCTGGTACGCCATCAGCGACTCGCCCGACCGCGCCGGCGTCACCGACTGGCGCGAGTTGTTCCCCGATCAGTACGTCTGTAACAACGGCGACGCGGTCTGCAACTACGTCGGCCGCGACGAGACCGTTCACATCAAGCCCGGCCAGTACTTCCACGTGATGGTCGGCCGCAAGTTCCCCGAGTTCTTCGGCTGGACGATGTTCGTCATCGATGACATCAGCATCGTAGCGGCTGACGGGACGCTGAACACGGCCAACGGCTTCTTCAACTGGTGCAACGGGCGGCCGGAGGATTTCAAGGTTCACGGCACTGAGGGCTGCACGAGCCTGACGCAGATCCATTGGGACGCGGAGCAGACGCGATAAATCAGTGGTCAGTGGTCAGTGGTCAGTAGCTAATAGGTCAGTGTTCACTGGTCACTTATCTGCTGACCTACTGAATACTGACTACTGATCACTGACCACTGACCACTTGTCTGGTCTTTTAGTGGGGAAGTTCAATGTCAATTGATCGCAGCGCCCGGCCGGATTCTTCCGAGCCAGCTTTCACCCGCCAACCTGTCAGGTGTGGAGCAGCCACAGTCGCTACCCTTATCATCCTATCCATCCTCGTGTTGAGTCTGAGCGCCTGTACCCGCGACGAGGCGGCGGCGGCCCTGAGCGCGGCGGCCGTGGAGTTGAAAGCCACGCTGGAACCGTGGGGAGCCACGGCGCGGGCCAATGCCGCCGCGCTGGGCGAGCGCCTGCCGGCGGCGCTGGCGACGGCCAAAGCGCCCGTCCCCACGCCCGGCGCGTCGCCCACCGCGGAACTGCCAGCCGGCGTCACGATGGTCGTAACCATTCCCCCGCTTGACGCCACCCCTTCGGCGCCCCCCACCACGCCAACACGGGATAAGAATCCCGTGCCGCCTGCGACCGCCCCCAGCAGCCCGACGCCGCTGCCAACGCGAACCCCGTTGCCGACGGCGACGGCGACCGCCGCGCCCCCGCCGGCGCAACTCGACGTGGTACTGCCAGCCGAGAGCGGCAGCAGCGGCGGAACGATGACACTGCTGCCGGGCGGCTCCTTCCAGATGGGAGCCAGCGTCGCGGACTCGATGGCACTGTGCGCAACGTTTCGGCGCAACTGCCAGGAGGCGTGGTTTGCCGCGTCCGAGCCGGCGCATCTGGTGACGCTCGCGCCGTTTTACATGGATAGCCACGAGGTCACGAACGAGGTGTTCGCGCTGTTCCTGAATGAGACGGGCGGCGCGGCGGCGCTCTGCCTGGGTTATCCCTGCCTCAACACGGACGAGATTCAGATCGTTATGGCCGATGGGGTATATGTGGTGGGTGGCGGGCTGGAGCGGCGGCCGGCGGCCGGCGTGACCTGGTATGGCGCGGCGGCCTTCTGCGAGTGGCGCGGGGCGCGCCTGCCGACCGAGGCCGAATGGGAAATGGCCGCCGGCTGGGATGGCGGTAGAGGCGGGTTTGAAACCCGCCCCTACCCGTGGGGGGATGCGTTCGACGGCAAGGCGCTCAACTTCTGCGACGCCAACTGCCAAGCCGAACACGCCAACCTCGCTTACAATGACGGCTACGCGGCGACCGCACCTGTCGCCAGCTATGAGGCCGGTCGCAGTCCGGCCGGGCTGTATGACATGGCCGGCAACGTGTGGGAGTGGGTGGCCGACTGGTACGACCCGACGTATTATGCCGCTTCGCCAGCAGAGAACCCGACCGGCCCATTGACTGGCGAGGACCGGGTGGTGCGCGGCGGCTCCTGGTACGATACGGGCTACTTCACTACCGTAGCGGTGCGCTTCCCGTCAGCACCGGATAATGCTGACAAAACGCTGGGGTTCCGATGCGCGGCCGACTTGCCTTAAGAAAGAGCTCACGCAAAGCGCGCAAAGGACACAAAGAACGCAAAGAAGGGTTATTTCTTTTGGCGTTCTTTGCGTCTTTGGCGCGCTTTGCGTGAGCTCTTCAAAACAGTCGCACTTCGACGAGGTCGCCGGCCAACAGGCCGCCGCGGTTGAGGGGGACTTTGATCAGGCCATCCGCCTGGACGAGGGTGTAGATAAGGTTGCTCTTGCCGAACACGGGCACGGCCAGCAACCCCGCGTCCGTCTCCTCCAGGCGCGCCGGCACGTAGTCCTCGCGCCCGCTCTCGCTGGGGACGTTCTGCGTCAGCCGCGCCCAGACCCGGCCATGGCGCGGCATAGCTGCGGCCCCTTGCAGGTGGTAGATGGCCGGGACGCCGAACATGTCGAACTGGATCATGGCCGAAACGGGGTTGCCCGGCAGCCCCAGCACCGGCCGGCCGTCCACCGCCCCCACGATGGTCGGTTTACCAGGCCGCGTGGCGACGCCGTGGAGCAGCACCCCCGGCGCGCCTAACTCACCAATGACCCGCACGGTCATGTCGCGCACACTGACCGATGAGCCGGCCGACATCACCAGCATATCACTCTCGGCCAGCGCCGCGACCGCCGCCGCCCGCAGCGCGGCGAAGTCGTCGGGGACGATGCCGCGCACCTGGGGGATGCCGCCGGCCTGAATGACTTGTCCGGCGACGGTGTAGCTGTTGATGTCACGAATCTGCCCTGGCCCCGGCGCGGCGGACGGCGGCACGACCTCGTCGCCGGTCGCCAGAATGGCCACCCGCGGCCGGCGCGCCACCGGCGCTTCGGTCAGGCCCAGCGCCAGCAGGCCACCGAGGTCTTGTGGGCGCAGGACGTGGCCTGCCGGCAGGATGATCGCCCCTGGCGCGACGTCTTCGCCCACCTGGATCACGTTCTGGCCAACGGCGACGGCGCGCAATACCTCAATCTCGTGGGGAAAGCCGCCGGCCGGCCCGCCGACGCGCTGGGTGTGCTCCACCTGGACGACGGCGTCGGCCGTGTCGGGGATCATGCCGCCGGTATGGACGAGCGCCGCCTCGCCGGGGCGCAACGCCATGCCGGCGGCTCGCCCCATGCCCACCTCGCCGACGACCTGTAAGAACGCCGGCAGGCTCTCGCCCGCGCCGTGGGTGTCGGCGGCGCGTACGGCGTAGCCGTCCATCGTGCTGCGCCGGAAGGTGGGCAACGACTGCGGCGCGAGCAAGGCCGTGGCCGTTACCCGCCCTAGCGCCGACTCTGTGGCAATGACCTCCGGATCGGCCAGCGACCGAACGTGGCGCAACAGGAGGGCGCGGGCTTCGTCGGGGGGGAGAACGTTGAAGAACTCGGTCATGCTAGCGGTCAGCAGTAGGGGCGGGTTTGAAACCCGCCCGTACAGCGGTCAGTGGTAGAGGCAGGTTTGAAACCCACCCCTACCACTGACCATTAATCACCGGAGATCATGCCCATCAAGATCGCCTCATCGATGATGGGCACGCCTAGTTCGCGGGCCTTGTCGAGCTTGCTGCCGGCGGCCTCGCCGGCGAGGAGGTAGTCCGTCTTGCGGCTCACGGAGCCGGTCACCTTGCCGCCGTTGGCTTCGATGAAGGCGGCGGCCTCGTCGCGGGTGAGGGTGGGCAGCGTGCCGGTGATGACGAACGTCAGGCCAGCGAGCAGGCGGCTGGTCTCTGGCGCTTCGTTCCGTGGCTCGGCCGCCAGGCGGAGGCCAGCGCCGCGCAGCTTCTCAATGAGCGCGCGGTTGTGCTCGCTCTCGAACCAGGCGGCCACCGATAGCGCCGTCTGGGGGCCCACACCCTCGATGTCATCCAGCCGCTCCGCGCCGGCGGCGGCGATGGCGTCGATGCTGCCCAGCGCGTTGAGCAGCAGGGCGGCCACCACGCTGCCGACGAAGCGGATGCCTAACGCGGTCAGCAATCGCTCGGGCGGCCGCTCCTTGCTGGCCTCGATGCCGGCCAGCAGGTTGTCTACCTTCTTGTCTTTAAATCCCTCCAGAGCGAGCAGGTCTTCGCGCTTCAGGGCGTAGATGTCGGCCACGTCGTGGATCAGGCCGCGCTCGAAGAGGAGGGCCGCCGTCTGCGTGCCAAAGCCGTTGATGTCCATCGCGCCGCGGCTGACGAAGTACTCCAGGCGGCGGATGAGTTGCGCCGGACAGGCGGCGTTCTCGCAGTAGAGCGCCACCTCCTCCGGAAGCTGCACAACCGGCTCGCCGCACGTTGGGCAGATGGCCGGCCGCTCGATGGGCCGCTCGCTGCCGTCGCGCACGTCAACGATCGGCCCGACGATGTAGGGGATGACGTCGCCGGCGCGCTTGACGACGACCCGATCGCCGATGCGGATGTCCTTGCGAGCGATCTCGTCGTAGTTGTGTAGCGTGGCGTTGCGGACGACCGTGCCGCCGATCTCCACCGGCTCCAGGATGGCGTTGGGAGCCAGTACGCCGGTGCGGCCCACATTGACCTGTACGCCGGTGAGTCGTGTCGTCTTCTCCTGGGCCGGGAACTTCATCGCCAGCGCGCCGCGCGGGTCTTTGCCTACAAAACCCAGGCTGTCGGCCAACTCGCGGTCGTTGATCTTGACCACGACACCATCGACTTCGTAGTTGATCCGGTTGCGGCGAGCAATCCACTCCTCGTAGGCTCCCACCACCTCATCGAGGCCCTGGCAGTGCTTGTTGTCGGGCGAGACGGGGAAGCCCAACTCGCGCAGCCAGGCCAGGCGATCCCATTGGTGGGCGGGCAGGGCGACGCCATCATGAGCGACGATATCGTAGCAGTAGAGGCGCAGCGGCCGCGCGGCCGTCTTGGACGAATCGAGTTGCCGCAGCGAGCCGGCGGCGGTGTTGCGCGGGTTCATGTAGATCGGCTCACCCGCGGCGGCCCGCTGCGCGTTGAGCTCCTCGAACTTATCTAGCGGCATGAAGACTTCGCCCCGCACCGCCAGATAGGATGGCGCGGTTAGCTCGCTGCGGGGATCGACGGGGATACGTTTGGGCACGCCGTGCAACGTGCGCAGGTTGGCCGTCACATCCTCGCCCACCACGCCGTCGCCGCGTGTCGCTCCCTGGGTGAAGGCGCCGTCGCGATAGGTCAGCACGACGGTCAACCCGTCCAGCTTAGGCTCGACCACGTAGTCGAGGTGCGTGTCCTGGGGCAGCAGGCGGCCAATGCGCGCCCGCCAGGCGCGCAGGCCCTCAGCGTCGAAGGCGTTCATCAGGCTAAGGATGGGCGCGGCGTGGGTTACCTTGGCGAAGGCCTCTGACGGCGGGCGGCCTGCGCGCTGGGTAGGCGAGTCGGGGGTCACCAGGTCGGGGCGCTCACTCTCCAGCGCCACCAGCTCGCGGTAGAGCGCGTCGTACTCGGCGTCGCTGATCACCGGCGAGTCGAGCACGTGGTAGCGGTAGAGGTGGAAGTCGATCTCCTGGCGGAGTTGCTGGATACGGGTTTCTGGGTTCATTACGGTTACTGTGGTTAGTGGTCAGTGTGACTAACGGCCAAACAAAATCGGCGCAATCTGCCTAGTCTGTGCATTCTTCTTACGGCGCAGCCGAGGGCCGGAGGAAGTCGCCGGCCACCCAGCCTTCCGTTCCATCGCCCAGGCGAATGCGCCACCATTGGTACTGACCGCCGGGCGTCGGCCCTTCGAGCACCAGGATGATCGAGTTCTCGCCCGCGACCGTCACCGGCTGGTTGGCGGTGCTGGGGCCGTTGCGCACGGTAACGCCAATGCCGCCCGTCTCGACCACCTGGGCGTAGTAGCCGACGGTCACTTCCGGCGGGGCGACGGACAGGTCGCGCGTCGGCTCGGTGGTCGCCGTCGGCGCAACCGTCGGCGACGGGGCGAAGACGGCGACGGTAGCCGTCGGAACCGGCGGAGCGGTGCGCACGATGATGGTCGGCTCCAACGCGGCCGACGTTTCATCCGGCGGTTGGGTCAGGAAGCGGCCCAGGAACCAGGCTAGGGCGACCAGCACGACGAGGGTGATGAGCGCGCCAAGCCCCAGCCACCGCCACGGGGTCGGCGGACGGGCGTCCTGGCGGTCGATTTGAGGATGGGGGGTCTGTCTCATAGGCTCGTTCAGGCGTAAGCGATGTGGCGCGATTTGGCTGGGCGATCTGGCAAATCGCCCTACAGTTCAGGGCTGAAGGGTCTCGACCAATAGCATGGTTACGTCGTCGAAGGCGGGCGCGTCGCCGCGCCACTGATTGATGTCGGCCGCGATCCGCCGCAACACGTCGTCTACCACACTCTCGCCACTCCGCCGCGCGAGAAGTGAAACGGGGGTCGCGGCTTGCATGGCGCGCTTCAGCTGCTCCAGCCCGTAGGACTCGTCGCGTTCGTTGCGCGCATCGGTCACGCCGTCGCTATAGAGCAGCAGCCAATCGCCGGGGCGCAGCGTCAGTGAGTACTCTGGCAAGTGCAGATCATCAAGCATACCCAAGAAGCGGCCGTCGCCCGGCAGCGGGGCTGGTGGTTCGCCCGGCCGGAGCAAGAGCGGCCGATCCTGCGCCGCGCGAATGTAGGTCAGCCGGCCGCTGGGCCGGTGGAGCACGCCGTAGAAGGCGGTGACGAAGGCGTCGATGCCGTACCCATCCTGCGCGCCACTGACAGCCAGCAAACCACGGTGCACCGCCAGGGCGACCGCCGCCGGCGACAGCGAGCGCGACGCTTCCTGGAAGAAGAGCGTGCGCGTGACGGCCATCACCAGTGCGGCGTGCATGCCTTTGTCGGCCACGTCGGCCATCAGGACGGCCACATGCTCGTCGTCGAGCGGCTGCACGGTGAATAGGTCGCCGCCTACGTGACGCGCCGGGGCGAGGTAGGAGGCAAAGTGGAAGTCGTCGTAGCGGGGTAGGACAGCCGGTAAGAGGCTGCGCTGCATCTCAGCCGCCAACTCCATCTCCCGCTCCAGCCGCTCCTTCTCCACTAATTCCGCCTGAGCTGCTTGCAGGTTCAGGTAGGCTTCTTGCAACAGAGCGTTTTTCGCGCGCAGATCGTGGATAGCCAGTTGGTCAAGCGTGCGCAGACTCGCCAGCACCCGCCGCGTGATGTGAAGGGCCAGATCGGGATCGGCCTGGAGGAGCGCCCGGAAACGATCGGCGGTGATTTCCAACACCGTTGTCTCGGTCAGCGTCTTGATCGTCGCCAGGCGCGGGTTGTCGTCCAGCAGCGCCATCTCCCCGAACGATTGCCGCGGGCCGAGTATGTTGAGCACCTGCTCCTGTCCGTCTTCGAGCATCCGCAGGACGACGACGTGCCCGCTCTCGATCACGTAAAAGGTGTTCTCCGTCGCGCCCTGATGGGTCAGCAGGACGCCGGCCGGGTACGTGCGCACGTCGGCCAGATCGCGCAGCGTGGCCAGGATATGCGGGTCAAGGCTCTCCGATACGGCTCCAGTGGTAGACGTTGAGCCGACAGGAGTTGGGGCGCTGTGGACAGTCAGGGTCATCATACTCACCCGCTCCCAGTGGACGAAGCCTGGGAGGCGCCACCGCTGATCTTCTGGAGGTAGGCCAGCAACTGCTCGATAGGCCAAGTGTTGACGACGTCGGCCGCTGTCGTCCAACCGCGTTGCGCCGTGGCGACGCCGTAGTGGCGATTGGCGAACTCCTCTGCGCGGTGGGCGTCGGTGTTGATGGCGATCTTGACGCCGAGTTCAATGGCCTGGCGGACGTGGCTGTCGCGCAGATCGAGGCGCGACGGGTGAGCGTTGATCTCCAGGATGGTGCCCGTCTCGGCCGCGGCGGCAATGACGGCGTCCATGTCCAGGTCGGCCCCCGCCCGATCCGGGAAGAGCCGGCCGGTGGGATGGGCGATCATGTCCACGTGCGGGTTGCGGATGGCGTTGAGCAGGCGGTGGGTCGCCTGGTCGCGCGGCTGGCCCAGACCGGTGTGCAGGCTGGCGATGACGAAGTCCAGTTCGGCCAGCACCTCATCGGGATAGTCGAGCGTCCCGTCGGCGCGAATTTCCATCTCCGTGCCATGGAGCACGCGGAAGTCAGGCCCCATCGCCTCGTCGGCGGCGCGCACTTCGACCGTCTGCTGGCGCAGCCGCTCCACCGACAGCCCGTTGGCAATGCCCAGGCTGACGGAATGATCGGTAATGACCACGGCGCGCAACCCATTGGCTTGCGCGGCGCGGGCCATGTCCAGCACGCTCAGCGTCCCGTCCGACCACGTGGTGTGCATATGCAGGTCGCTCAGGAGGTCGCCCTCTTCGACCAGCGCTGGCAGCTTGCCGGCCAGGGCCGCCTCGATCTCGCCGCGATCCTCGCGCAGCCGCGGCGGGATGTAGGGCAGGCCGAGCCGGGCGTAGACCTCCTCCTCAGTGGCGCAGACGATCTCCGGCCCGCCGTCGAGGGGGGTAAAGGCGTGCTCATTGAGGCTGAGCTTCTTCTTGAGGGCCCGTTCGCGCAGTCGCAGGTTATGGGCTTGACTGCCGGTGAAGTAGTTGAGCAGGGTGCCCCAGCGCTCGGCTGGCAGGACGCGCAGATCGACGCCGAGGCCGTTGAACAGGACGACGTTGGTCTTGGTCGGGCCGCGGCCGGCGACCGTCTCGACGCCGTCCAGCGCGGCGAAGCGATCCATGACCGCTTCGGCCGACGCGGCGGCCACCAGCAGGTCGATGTCGCCGACCGTCTCGCGCATGCGCCGCAGCGAGCCACCGACGGCGAACTGCATGACGCCAGGCACTTGGGCCAGCTCGGCCAACATCTCTTGGGCGATGGGCCAGGCGACGCCCAGAGGGATGCGCGCGTCCCCGTGGCGGGCCAGCGCCTCGATAGCCGCCAGAATCTTGGCCTCCGACTTGGCGCCCATGCCGGGCAAGTCGCGCAGCTTGCCCTCGCGGGCGGCGGTGGTCAGGTCTTCCAGTGTCGCGATCTTCAGGACTTCGTAGACCTGCTTGACCCGCTTCGGCCCCAACCCCTCGACGCGCAATATGTCCACCAGAGAGGGCGGGATTTCGGCGGCCAATTTGTCGTAGAAGGCCAACCGGCCCGTGGTTAGCATCTCCTCGATCTTGGCCGCCAGCGTGTCGCCGATGCCCGGGATGTCGGTCAATTTGCCCTCAGCGTAGACGACGTTGATGTCACGGCCCAACGCCTCGATGCTCTCGGCGGCGCGCCGGTAGGCCATGATGCGGTGAATTTGGTCGCCGCGGATAGCCAGCATGTCGGCCACCCGGCTGAAGATCTCCACAACCTCGCGGTTTCTCATACCGGCGGATTATACCCGAAATAGCGGCGCGCGCGGGAATTCCGGAAAAGCCGCTATCAAGCTGACCGCTGACATCAGCTCACCAACGACCGACTTGCTACTTGCCACCTGCCCCGCCTCTGGTGAATGCAGGCTCTGCCATCCTCCCTGCGCCCCTGCCACCAAACCGTTACCCCCCTGCCACTTACCCACGTTTCCCTTGCCTTTTCCCCTACCCATGCTATTATTCGGCGGCTTATGGAGCTATACGCTTAGCTTCACCATTCACGGAAGGAGTGAAAGAAGATGAAGAAGAATCGTGGGATGTTGGTAACGGGATTGCTTCTCATCGTTGCCCTGTTCCTCGCCGGCTGTACGGCTACCGGCGGCCAGGTGCAGGAGGCGATTGAGCAAGCAGCGACGCAAATCGGCCCGACCGTTGAGGCGGCCGTGACGCAGATCGGCCCGACGGTAGAGGCCGCCGCGACGCAACTGGCGCCGACGGTCGAGGCGGCGGTCGAGGAGATCGCCCCGACGGTTGAGGCCGCCGCTACTGAAATGGCGGGCGGCGAGGCCACGGCCGAGCCGGAGGCCGAAGCCAGTAGCGATCTCATGGTCGTCTCCGCCGATTGTGAGGCCGAGGGGTATACCGGTCTATTCCAGGAAATTGCCGCCATCGACCCGTTGACTGTGCAATTCTCCATGTGCGCACCCGACCCGGCCTTCCCGGCCAAGGCGGCTTTTAGCTCGTTCGCCATCCAACCGTCTGAGCATCTGGAAGCGGTTGGCGGCACGCCGGAACTGCTGGAGAACCCGATCGGCACCGGCCCCTACATGGTCGATCAGTGGAACCGCGGCGAAGAACTGACCTTCACCAAGAACCCCAACTACTGGGGCGAGCCGGCCTTCGCCGACACGCTGGTCTTCCGTTGGCAGACCGAGTCGGCCGCGCGCCTGCTGGAACTCCAGTCGGGCAACGTGGACGGCATCGACAACCCGGCCCCGGATGACTTCGAGACCATCGCCGGCGACGCGAATCTTCAACTGTTGGAGCGCCCGGCCCTCAATGTCTTCTACGTCGGCATGAACAATACCTTCGCGCCGTTCGACAACCAGCTAGTCCGCCAGGCTATCGCCATGGGCATCGACCGGCAGCGCATCGTCGATAACTTCTACCCGGCCGGGTCCGAGGTGGCGACGCACTTCACGCCGTGCGCCATCCCCAACGGCTGCACCGGCGAGGAGTGGTATGAGTTCGACCCCGAGGCGGCGCGCGCCCTGCTGGAGGAAGCGGGCTTCGGCGACGGCTTCGAGACGACGATCACGTATCGTGACGTGGTGCGCGGCTATCTGCCCGACCCGAACATCGTCGCCCAGGACATTCAGGCCCAGTTGGCCGAGAATCTGAACATTACGGCCGAGATTGAGGTCATGGAGTCCGGCGCTTTCCTGGAAGCGGCTGACGCCGGCACGATCGAGGGCCTGCATCTGCTGGGTTGGGGCGCTGACTACCCCGACATGACCAACTTCCTTGACTACCACTTCGGCGCCGGTTCGTCCGACCAGTTCGGCACGCATTTCGACGACCTCACCGGTGTGCTGGCCGAAGCCGCGTCGCTGGCTGGCAACGACGAGCGCGCCCCGCTCTATGAGCAGGCGAACAATCTGATCCGCGAGTACGTCCCGATGGTGCCCGTGGCTCACGGCGGTTCGGGCGTGGCCTATCTGGCGGCCGTCCAGAACCCGCACGTCAGCCCGCTGGGCAACGAGTCCTTCGCCAAGATGGATCCCGGCAAGGACACCTTCGTCTGGATGCAGAACGCCGAGCCGATCAGCCTCTACTGCGCTGACGAGACCGACGGCGAGTCGCTGCGGGCCTGCGAGCAGGTCACCGAGGCGCTGTTGGCCTACGAGATCGGCGGCACGGCGGTCGAGCCTTCGCTGGCGACGGCCTGCGA
>NZ_JAYRVJ010000558.1:0-1706 GCF_041918635.1 Promineifilum sp. (SeqCode) | reverse complement strand
TGTCGGCCGCAACCGCTCGTCCGCCCGGCGCAACAGTGACATCTCCGTCGCCAGCGTCAACAGTAGCGAGCGCCGGTCGCGGTCGGGGTTGACGAGCAGTCCGGCCAGGTCGGGCAACCGGTCGGGAACCAGCCCGGTGCGCTGGGCCAGCGCCAGCAACGTCGTCAGATCGTCGACGGCGTCGGTGGGGGCGGGGCGCGCCTCGCCGGGCCGCTCCACCGGGCGCAGCGCCGGCTCAGCCGGCGTCTCGCGCAGGGTCGGCAACGGCGGCGGGGCAAGTTTGGTCAGAAGCTCCTGGGGGACGTAACAGAACTCCAGCGTCCCTTCAGTCGTCTGGTCGAAGCCGCGATAGAGGAAACCGCGATACCACAGCGCCTCGGCTGGACTGATCGGGTCGAGCCACGGCTCCTCCCGCTCCAGCCGCCCCGGCCCCATCAGGCGGATCTCGCCGTGGTCGCGGGCGAAGACGGCCACCGGCGCGCGGCCGTTCTGCCGCACCAGGTCGGCCAGGGCCGCCGCCTCCTCCGGCTCCAGATACTCCATTTCCTCCATCAAATCGACCTGGGCCAGCGCCTTCGCCAGCGCGTTGACGGCCGCGCCCTTGTCCGTCCCGGTCAGATCGATGCCCAGCCATTCGCCGATGACGCGCAGAACGATCAGTTCGTGATCGAGAAGTGCTTGTTCCAGAGTGCGCATACGTTGTTTGTGTGAGAAACCGAGTTTCTCAGAAGAAACTCGGTTTCTAGATTGCTCCTAGACCATGACTTGTAGGGCGGCCGGCATACTGGTGATCGTCACCTCGTGCACGTTGTCGCGCGGGTAGGCGAACATCTCACCGTCCACGTACATGGGCATCGGCTGGGGCGAGCGGACGGCGATCTCCCGATTGCGGCGCATCGTCACGTGCCGCGACGTGACGTGCGTGCCCTTCATGACGCGTGTCAGCATGTAGAGCATGGTCACCCGGCCGACGGGGTTGACGGTGCAGGTGTCGAGCTGGTCATCGTCGCGCAGCGCGTCGGGCGTCAACAGGAAGCCGCTGCCGCCGCGCGGGCCGACCCCGACGTAGAGAAATAGCGCGCGCTGGTTGACCGCTTCGCCATCGAACAGGATTTCCATGGGCGGCGCGCCATAGTGGAACAGGATGGTCTGCATGACGGCCGTCAGGTACATCGGAAACCCACTGAGCCGTTTCATCGTCTCGGTGCGCATGACGACGATGGCGTCGAAGCCGATGCCCAGGTTGTTGTGGAAGATTTCGCTCCGGCCGCGGTCGTCCGTCACCCGCCCCATATCTACCGTACGTGGCTGACCATTGAAGAGGCGCTGCACCGCCCGTTCCAGCTTGTCGAGAATATCCAGACCGTAGGCCAGGTCGTTGCCGGAGCCGATGGGCAGGATGCCCAATGGCAAAGCGGCCCGTTCGCCGCCGCCGGCGTCCACCAATCCGCTGACCACCTCATGCACCGTGCCATCGCCGCCGGCCGCGGCCACCAGATCGTACCCCTCGGCTGCCGCCGCGGCGGCCAGGACGCGACCGTGGCCCGGCCGCTGGGTCGGGTAAATGTCCAGCTCGCCATAGCGCTTGCCGAGCGCGCCGATCACATCCGTCTGCTCGCGGCCCCGCCCCTTGCCCGACCGCGGATTGATGATGACTTTGACACGCATCGTCTGTGCTTTACACCCCTGTCTAAACGTGTTATACT
>NZ_JAYRVJ010000557.1:0-1619 GCF_041918635.1 Promineifilum sp. (SeqCode) | reverse complement strand
TCCGTGCGGAAGTTCGGATCCTGGAAGGCGACGCCGCCTGTCTCCCGGATGAGGCGGTTGCCGAACATCAGGCCGTTCTTCTCGTAGCTCAGTTCGCTCGGAAGGGCGCCGACACCCGGGATGACCTGGAAGGCCGTCTCGAACAGGCCCGTGAGCGTGTGCCCGACCGTACTGGTGACACTGCCGAGAAAGGCCACGCCGAAGGGGACGTTGGCCACCACCTTGACGGCGGATCCGCCGGTCTTGTCGACGACGCCCACGGTCACCCGCGGCACGATGAGGACGGAGAACACCAGCAGCACGGTGGCCAGCCACTTCCAGCCCTGCAGCTTCTCGGGCGCGAAGGCGTAGGCCACCAGCGCCGCGATGAACCCGCAGAAGGCCACGGCGGCGACCGCCGCCATGTAGTCGCCAGAGCCGTGGATGGTTGCCGCAGCGTTGAAGATGCCGAACAGGCTGTCGGCGTTCTGGTAGGCGTAGATTTCCCACATGCGTCGCTCCAGGGGGAGCGTGGATCCTGAAGCGATGTGACGATGGCGTCGGCCAGGAACGACCTCAAAAGCACGGGGATATCGGCACTAAGGTGAACGACGGACTCCCGCCGGGGCTGGCCCACCCCAACCGGCTGCACCCGGTGGAGGGCCATCTTCTTGCACCCACAAGCCCGACCGAAGGGCGATGGCGAGTGCAGGGCGATGCTGGGACGGTAGAGGTCCCCATCGAGTCCTCTGCATGCCGTGCACGCCGCCCGCCAGCCCGGTTCCTTACCCGGCTTGGCCAGCCGGCTCCACTACGAACGCCACCGACCGGAGCAGACCACGCTGTACCGCCTGGTCCAGCAGCATGCGGCCAGCTTCATCGCCCACACCGAGGCCAGCACGGACGCCGAGTTGCCGCGGTTCATCAAGGACGAGTTCGACGCCTTCCTCGAGTGCGGCATCCTGGCGCATGGATTCCTGCGGCTACGCTGCGGCGAGTGCGGCCACGACAAGCTGCTGGCCTTCAGCTGCAAGCGCCGGGGATTCTGCCCCTCTTGCGGCGCCCGGCGCATGTCGCAGACCGCTGCGCACCTGGTCGACCACGTCATCCCGCACGTGCCGGTGCGGCAATGGGTGCTGTCGCTGCCGATCCCGCTGCGCGTGCTGCTGGCCGCGCAGCCGGAACTGGTCACGCCGGTGCTGCAGGTGGTGCAGCGCGTGGTCACGCGACATCTGCTGCGGCAGGCGGGGCTCAAGGCTGACGAAGGTCACGGCGGCGCCGTCACGCTGATCCAGCGCTTTGGCTCGGCCGCCAACCTCAACATCCACCTGCACTGTCTGGTACTGGACGGGGTGTACTGCTGCGACGCCGATGGTTCGCCGGCCTTCATTGAGGCGGATGCGCCCACCGACGACGAATTGCACGCGCTGCTGCAGACCGTCATCGCCCGGCTGATGAAGATGCTCACGCGCCGGGGCGTGCTGGTCGAAGACATGGGCCAGACCTACCTGGCCGAGCCGGATGCCGACGGCGAGGAGGCGCGCACGCTGCGGCCGCTGCAGGCCGCGGCCATCACCTACCGAATCGCCTTCGGGCCGCGCGCCGGGCAGAAGGTGCTGACCCTGAGAGGCGCGATGCCG
>NZ_JAYRVJ010000556.1:0-4636 GCF_041918635.1 Promineifilum sp. (SeqCode) | reverse complement strand
GGCCGGTTGACGAGAGTGTAACCCCGTGCTATGATTGAGCTTTGGGCCGTTGGCCTCGTTTTGCCGTTCATATTAGAGGTGAGTTCTGCCGCGTCAGAATTCACGCCAAGAGGGTGCAGTAGATTAAAAGAGTAAAACGTCCACCAGTTAGACAGTCCGACACGATTGACTTCCGGATCAACCGGCAGATCCGGGCGCGCGAGGTGCGCCTCATCGATCACAATGGCGTCAATCGGGGTGTCCTGCCTTTCTTCGATGCCTTGCGCATCGCCGAAGAGGCGGAACTCGACCTGGTCGAGGTCGCCCCCACCGCCAACCCGCCGGTATGCCGGGTGTTGGACTTCGGAAAGTTTGCCTACGAGCAAACGAAGAAGGAGCGCGAGGCGCGCAAGCACCAGAAGAAGATCGAGATCAAGACCATCCGGTTGACGCCTCGGACGGATGATTACCATAAGGATATTGGCGTGCGCACCGCGCGCAAGTGGCTGGAAGAGGGCAAGAAGGTCAAGTTCATGGTCCGCTTCAAGTCCCGCGAGATTTCCTATCCGGAGATCGGGCAGCGGGCCTTGCAGGAGATCGCCGAAGACCTGAAGGACATCGCCGTGGTCGAGCAGGCCCCGACGCTGGAAGGCTGGCGGATGACCCTGACCCTTTCGCCCGAGAGCGTCGCCCAAAAGAGTGGCTAATCGGCCCCGCCTCCACACGGAGAACGGGATCAACCGTGGATAAGAAAGGCCCTTCGGGGCTTTTTTTACGGCTGCCGGCAACGAGGACGAGCTCCGCGCCGGGCCAGTAGAGATTCTAAAAAGGGATGTAACATGCCAAAGGCAACAAAGAAATACAAGTTGAAGACCTACAAGGCGGCTGCCAAGCGCTTCCGCGTCACCGGCTCTGGCAAGATCGTCCGCACCAAGGGCGGTAAGAGCCACTTGCGCCGGAACAAGTCGAAGCGCACCAAGCGGATGCTGTCTGAGATGATCGTGGTCACCGCGGCCGGCGACCGTCGCCGCATTAAGCGGATGGCCCCTTATCTCAAGAAGTACAAGGCCAACCCGCCGGCCTAAGAAGAGGGATCGATCCGCAGATTACGCAGGTTACGCAGATTGCCCAGAGGGCCACTTGCGGACTCCGTGTGTTCTGTGGCGGCCTCATCCAGTGAGTGAATTGTCCATTGTTTGAAATATCGCTGCCTGGCCTCGCGCCGCGAGGAGTTGCTGAGCGTCCAGGCTACCGAAATGCGAGGTGAAATAGAATGCGCGTAAAAGGTGGTTTTGTAACACGCCGTCGTCATAAGAAGATTCTCAACATGACCAAAGGCCAGTGGGGCACGCGTAGCACGCTGTTCCGCCGGGCCAATGAAGCCATGATGAAATCCTACTGGTACGCCTACCGCGACCGCCGCAACCGGAAGCGCGATTTCCGGCGGCTGTGGATCGCGCGGATCAACGCGGCCACGCGGATTCATGGGCTGAGCTACAGCCGCTTCATGCATGGCCTCAAGCTGGCCGACGTCAGGTTGGATCGCAAGGCGCTGGCCGATTTGGCCGTGCGCGATGAGGCGGCGTTCGTGGCCGTCGTCGATATCGCCAAGAACGCTTTGGCTTAATCCCTGCGAGACCCAACGCCGATCGCCAACGCCACACGCTCGTCCGTGTGGCGTTTTTCGTTCCCGCGGCCGGGCGCGTAGGCCGGGCGGCGCGTGAACGCCGGGCAAGCATAGTTGCGGGGCGGGCAACCTTCCACTACTATCGGGCCATCGCTATCGCATGAGAGAGACAGCCCCCCCTTCGCCCCCGCTTCGCCCCCCGGCGCGACGCCCATCGCCGGCCCGGGCCTGGATCGTTCTCATCCTGCTGCTGGCCGCCGCCCTGCGCCTGAGCGCGCTGCCCGAAGCCCCTCCGGGCATGACCCACGACGAGGCCGACCACGGCCTGACGGCCTGGGGCATCGTCAATGGCACGCACGCCCTCTACTTCCCTATCGGCTATGGCCGCGAACCGCTCTACGACTACGCCACCGCGTTGGTCATGGCCGGGACGGGGCCAACCATCCTGGCCGCGCGGCTGACTTCGGTTTACTTCGGGCTGCTGCTCATCGCCGGGATGTACGCCTGGACGCGGCGGGCGTTCGGCGCGCCGGCGGCGCTGCTGACGGCCGCCGGGCTGGCCGCCGGCTTCTGGCCGCTCATGACCGCGCGGCAGGCGTTGCGCTCTATCGCGCTGCCGGCGGTGTTTGTGGGGGCGGTGTTGCTTTTTTGGGAAGGACTGTGGGCGTTAGCGCGGGGGAGCGCGGGAGCGGGGGAGCGGGGGAGTAAGAGGCGTCGCTCCCTTTCACCCCCGCACCCCCGCTCCCCTGCCCCCCTGCTCTTCGGAGCCTCCGGTTTACTTCTCGGCCTCTCCCTCTACACCTACATCCCGGCGCGGGTGATGTGGCTAGCGTTGCCGGCGCTGGTGGGATACCTCTGGCTCGCGCGGCGCGATTGGGCCAATCGCGCTATAAGAGGATTGGGGGTGACGCTGCTGGTCGCGGCCGTGATCGCCGCGCCGCTGGCCCTGTATCTGGCGAGCCATCCGGGGCTGGAGGTGCGCATTGGCGAACTGAGCGCGCCGCTGCGGGCCGCCGCCAGCGGCGACTTCGGGCCGCTGTGGGCCAACACCCGCGGCGCGTTGCGTCTGTTCACCGTCGAGGGCGACGGGACGTGGCGCTACAACATCCCCGGCCGGCCGCTCCTGCCGCCCGTTCTGGGCGCGCTGTTCTACGTCGGGCTGGCCGTCGCGGCGTGGCTGGCCTGGCCCAGAAACCGAGTTTCTTCTGAGAAACTCGGTTTCTACTCCCTATGGAGCGGCCCCGCCGCGTTCCTGGCCCTTGTGTGGTTGGCCCTCGGCTTCGCGCCGGTGCTGGTGACGGGGCCGGGGCTGAGCACAACCCAGGCCATCGGCGCGCTGCCGGTGGTCTATCTGTTTCCGGCGTTGGCGATGGGGGCGGGCTTTCATGTACTTACTCGCGGCGCGGCGCGCTTTCTAGGACAGGGCGCGGGGGAGCGGGGGAGCAGGGGAGCGGGGGAGCAAAGACGATGGTCGGTGGTCGGCGGGCTACTCGTTGTCCTCCTGTTTGGCTGGCTCGGCGTCGCCACGGCGCGAGACTACTTCGGCCGCTGGGCCAGCAGCCCGGAGGTGCGCGTGCAGTACGAGACGACGATGGTGACGGCGCTGCGCCATCTGGACGGGCGCGGCGGCGCGGCGGCCGTCTCGACTATCACCCCCGGCCCGTTCCACACCCCGGCCGTCGCCCTGCTGACGCTGCGCAACCCGTCCGTCGCCGCGCGCTGGTTCGACGGGAGGGAGAGCTTGCTGCTGCCGGACGCCGCTGACAGCACGTTGGTTGTGCCCGGCTTCACGCCGCTGCCGGACGCCCTGCAACCCTATCTGGCCGGCGCGGAACTGGTCGACGAGTTGCCCATGCGCCCCGACGATCTGGATCGGCCGGTGCGCTTCTACGCCCTCGACGGCGCGCTGCCCGCCCTGAACCGATTGACGACCACGGCTGACGGCGCGCCGCTGCCCGCCCGCTTCGGCGAGCACGTCGAACTGCTCGGCTATGAACTGTCGGCCGGCGCGGCGCGGCCGGGCGAGACGCTGTCGCTGGTGACGGTGTGGCGTCTGTTACGCCCGCTGCCCGGCGCGTCGCTCTTCGCCCACCTGGACGGCCCGGCCGGGCTGCTGGCCCAGGCCGACGCCCTGGGCGCGCCGGGCGAACTGTGGCGGGCTGGGGACGTGCTGCTGCAACACCACGAGATCGTCCTGCCGGTCAACGCGCCAGCCGGGACGTACCCGCTGGCCGTGGGCGTCTACACCCCGCCCAACGGGCCGCGCCTGTCCGTGGCCGGCGCGCCCGACGGCCGGTTGAGATTGACAACGGTGACGGTGCTCGATGAGTAGCCTCGTAGCGCAGCCTGTCAGGCTGCGACCGGCCCAGAAGCAGCCTGACAGGCTGCGTTACGTGGCGCTGGCTTTCACCCTGCTGGCCTTCGGCCTGCGCGTCTGGGCGCTGGCCGACGTGCCGCCCGGCTGGCGCGACGATGAACTCATCGAGACGCTGGTCATCTCGCAGAAGATGCTCGACGGCGATCTGGCCTTCTACTACCCCGACGCCTCCGGCCACGAGGCGCTCTACCACGCCCTGAACGCCCTCTTCCTAGCCTGGTTCGGGCCAACCGCGCCGGGCATCCGCCTGCTGTCGGCCTTCCTGGGCACGCTGGCAGTGCCGTTGACCTACGCCCTGGCGCGGCGGATGTTTGGCCCGGCCGTGGGCCTGACGGCCGCGGCGCTGCTGGCCGTCAGCTTCTGGGGCCTCATGTACTCCCGCGTTGGCATCCGCCACGTCCTGACGCCGCCCTTCGCTTTGGCGGCGTTCTATTGTTTTTGGAGGGCAATGGCGGCAGCGCAGGGGAGCAGGGGGGCAGGGGAGCAGGGGAGCAAGAACCGTCAGACAGAGAGCTTTCTTTCGGGCCCCCCCCCCCCCCCCCCCCCCCCCCCCCCCCCCCCCCCCCCCCCCGGCGGGGCGCCCCCCCCCCCCCGGCCCCCCACAAAAACCAGCCCCCGCGCGGGCCCCCCCCCCCCCCCCCGGGGAGGCGGAG
>NZ_JAYRVJ010000555.1:0-3792 GCF_041918635.1 Promineifilum sp. (SeqCode) | reverse complement strand
GCCTGCGGATACTTGTACAGATACTTCATGTACGAGTGAGTCGGCGTGCTGTCCAGATAGAAGTAGTACTCCTTGACATCCTCGCCATGGTTGCCTTCCGAGTTGGACAGGCCGAAGAGGCGCTCCTTGAGAATGGGGTCTTTCTCGTTCCAGAGCGCCAGGGCAAAACAGACGTACTGCTGATCGTCGGAGATGCCGGCCAGCCCATCCTCGCCCCACTTGTAGGCCCGCGAGCGCGCCTGGTCGTGGGTGAAATAATCCCAGGCGTTGCCATGCTCGCTGTAGTCTTCGCGAACGGTGCCCCACTGACGCTCGCTCAGATAAGGGCCCCACTTACGCCAGGGAACGTTCTGCTCTTGCGCTTCCTGCAATCGCTTATCTTCGTGTGTCATTCCCATCGGTACAATTCCCCCTATGTGATAGTTGCGCGCCATACTCAAATCCCACCGACAAATAAGTTGTTGGTGGCATATCACTCGCGAAAATGGCTTTGGAAACCTGCCAGATCGTCTATTTAACTGGTCGCAAACCCGGCGGGTAGATCTCCCGCACACATTATAGCCAGGGATATTAGAAGAATATAGGCGGGTATGCCATGTTGAGGTGAAATCCGGACGATTCACTAAACTTCTGGAATCAGGCGACAGGTGCTATCATAGATTCCACTCAACAAACCCTGGCCGACTGAAGGAACGTCAATGGACTTCTCTCTAAGCGACAACCACAAGATGATCGAGCGGACGGTCTACGATTTCGCCCGCAAGACAGTCATGCCCGTCATCAAGGAGCACGACCGCCGCCACACCTTTCCCCACGAACTGCTGCCGCAGATGGCCGCCCTGGGTTTTATGGGCATCTGTCTGCCGGCCCGTTATGGCGGCGCGGGGCTAGACTACCTCTCGCTGGGCATCCTGTCCGAGGGGTTGGAGTACGCCGACTCGTCGGTACGCGAGACCATCGCCGTCCACCTGGGACTGCACGCGCTGCCCATTTTCCAGTGGGGCACGGAGGAGCAGAAGCGCGCCTTTCTGCCGCCGCTGGCGCGCGGGGAGAACCTGGCCTGCTTTGGCCTGACCGAGCCAGGCGCAGGCTCCGACGTGGCCGCCATGAGTAGCCGCGCCCGCCGCGATGGCAACGACTACGTCCTGACTGGCGAGAAGATGTGGATCACCCTGGCCGACATCGCCAACCGCTTTCTCGTCTTCGCCAAGACCGACCCGGCCAAAGGGGCCAACGGCATCAGCGCCTTCATTCTGGAGCGAGGGTGGGCGGGGCTGACGACGGGCACCATCGAGGGCAAGATGGGCGTCCGCGCCAGCAACACCGGCTGGATCAACATGGCCGAGGTGCGTGTGCCGGCCAGCCACCGGCTGGGCGAAGAGGGCGAGGGGTTCAAGATCGCCATGAGCGCCCTGGACAACGCCCGCTACGGCGTGGCCGCCGGAGCCGTGGGTATCATTAAGGCGTGTCTGGATGAATCCATCGCCTACGGCAAGCAGCGCCAGACGTTCGGCAAGCCCATTGTGGAATACCAGCTTGTCCAACAGATGTTGGCGAACATGCAGCAGAGCATCGACGTTGGCCAGTTGCTTGTGTGGAAAGCGGGCTGGCTGAAGAACCAGGGTATTCGTAATACGCGCGAGACGAGCATGGCGAAATGGTATTGCACCGAGGCCGCCAAGCGCGCCGCCGATGACGCCGTTCAGATTCACGGGGCGTATGGTTACTCCGACGAGTACAACGTGGAGCGCCACCTGCGCAACAGCAAGAGCGCCGTCATCTACGAAGGCACGTCGCAGATTCACACCCTGATGCAGGCCGAGTACGCGCTGGGCAACCGCCGGACGCGGCCCATGCGCTGCGAATTGCCAGCCTATGACCCGGAGTATTGGGAGGCCGAACGGTAATGCGCCGGTGCGACCCACCGCAGACCTATGACCAAACGCTTCATCCTCGTCGCCGGTAACATCGGCGTGGGCAAGACCTCTCTGGCCGAGCGGCTGGGCGGCCGGCTGGGTTGGATCACCGGCTTCGAGTCGGTGGTCGATAACCCCTACCTGGCGGACTTCTACGCCGACATGCGCCAGTGGTCGTTCCACCTGCAAGTGTTCTTCCTGGGCCACCGCGCCCAGCAGCACTTGCTGCTCGCCAACAACCCTCAATCGGCCATCGCCGACCGCAGCATCTACGAGGACGCCCACATCTTTGCCCGCGTGCTCCACCACATGGGCAATCTGAACGAGCGCGATTATCAGGCTTACCGCCACGTCTTCGACCTCGTTGTGTCCAATCTGCCCCGGCCGGATTTGCTGCTCTATCTGACCGCTCCCGTGCCGGTGCTGATGGAGCGCATCCGCCAGCGCGCGCGACCGATCGAGGCCGGCATCACCGCCGATTACCTGACCCTGCTCGATTCTTTTTACGGCGAGTGGCTGGCGAGCTTCGACCTGTGCCCTGTGCTGACCATTCGCACCCAGCAACTCGATTTTGTCCATCACGCCCATCACCTGGACATCGTTCTCGATTACATCGAGGCCAAGTTGGCCGGTCGCGAGGAACTGATCCTGGACTAACGTACCGCCTGTAGACACTCGCCATCACAGCGGACTTGTGTTAAACTTCACAAGTGTCACCCGAAGCGTCAGGGGCCTCGCCGCCGGCAAAACCCGGCCGGACGCGACAGCGCATCCGGCGGGCCGTTATCGTCCTCGCGCCGCTGCTCTTGATGGCTATCGGGGTGGGTGGTTGGCGGTGGTTGGAACGCTCCAACCCACCTGCGACGCCGCCCGCGCCGCGGGCAACGACGACCGCGGCCACGCCCGCGACGACAGGCGCGGGGCCGGCCGACCAGCCGGGTGATGGGATCGGCCTCATTGTGGGGCCGGCGACGCCCTGGGCGGTGGCCGGTATGGCCGGGGTTGATCCGGCTCCGGTTGGTGGGAGCGGGGAGGCAGCGACAACAGCCGCAGTCATCCCGCTGCTGGGGCCGCCGTCGGGCAGCGTCTTTGGACGCGACGACGTGGTATCATTCTATTGGAGTTGGCCCGGCGAAGTAGGCCGGGATCAGCAGTTTGTGGTGTATCTGGCCGTCGATGGCGTCCGCTCCCCCTTGGGAGCCGTAGATGAGGCCAACCTGGGGAGTGGCTTCCAGTTGCAGGCCGCGGTCGGCGAGACAGCCGGCGCGGCGGGCAGTTACGTGTGGCAAGTCTTTCTGGAGGACAGCGCCACCGGCGCGACGCTGGGCCAAAGCGAGGCCCGGACTATCGCGATTATCGAGAATTGACATGGGCGGGAGCCGGCTTTCTCCACAGCCCACAATTGCATTTTCTGATATATAGTAGTACGCTAGAGCGATTGTGGCCTTGCCAGTTATTTAGCATTGTCAATTGGCCTGGCCGCTTAAAGATTTCTCTGGCATCGCCGCGGGTAAAGACCAACAATGGTGGCACGCGATAAGGAAGACCTGTCCGGTCAACAGATTGGCAACTACGAGATCGAGTCGCACATCGCCGCCCGCAAGGCCAGCGATCTGTTCCTCGCGCGTGATGTCAAGCTGGAGCGGCCGGTATTCCTGGAAGTCTTGCGGGCGACGGTCGAGGAGGATGAAGACCTCGCGGCCCGTTTCCGTCGGCGCATGGAGATTGTCTCCCAGCTCAAAGACCCCGGCATTGCCATTGTCAGCGATTTCGACACCACCGAGGACGGCTTCCCCTACGCCGTCATCGATTACTTCCCCGGCTCGACCCTGGCCGACCAGTTGGCCGAGCAGCGGCGCAGCCAGCAACCATCGTC
>NZ_JAYRVJ010000554.1:0-2734 GCF_041918635.1 Promineifilum sp. (SeqCode) | reverse complement strand
GCGCGACGGCCAGCCGCAGACGCTCAGCCTGACGTTGGGCGAGCGGCCCGACACGCCGGTACAGCAAGAGCAGCAGCAGTTGCCGATGCCGCAGCTGCCGTAAGGCGGTGGCGGAGTAAGCGAGCGAAGGGCGGTTCACGCCAGGGTGAGCCGCCCTTTTTTGTTGGGAGTCAGGCAATTCATTGCCGTTCTTCGCTCACCCATTAAGAAGGGCAATGAATTGCCTGACTACGAGCGGTTTACTGAAGAGCCAGCCACGCACCAGGATGGTATACAGTCCTATTCCTTCGGCGGATGCCAACCAGCTTCCACCCACAACCGTCGAGCCGCGACGATCTCTTCATGGTTCATTTTGAGCGCGGCGACCGTAACGTCATACCCACGCTGCTGAAGCAGCACAGCCGCCTGCGCCCGCACCAGCAGGGTGTCGCGGTACAGTTGTTCCAGGCGCTCGGCTTCGGCTTGCTCATCGAACGACAACCCCGCGCGCTGCTGGCGGGTGTGTAGCAATTCAAGCCGCTGGCGCAGCGCCGGAGGAAGCGTGGAGCGCGCCGCCTGCCAGAGGACGGCGTCGTTGAGATAAGCCATCTGCACAGTTGTAGGGCGATTTGCCAGAGCGCCCATCACCCTCGTCCCCCGCGCAACTCGTCAATATACCGCCACTCCAGTGTATCGGGGTGCTGGTACTGCCAATAACGCCATCCGTTGCAGGCTTTCCAGCCGGTGGCGTCTTTAGCCGCCGTCGAGGGCGACTGGTACTGCTTGCCGTTGAACGTCATGCTCCCCTTTGCGTCCAACAATTCACCGAGCAGGGGCGAGTTGGCGGCGGGGCGAACCGGCAAGGGGAAACTGACGGCCAGCGACTTGACGAGTAATGGGTGCCCCGTGTCTGGGGTTACCGGCTCCACGGAGGACGCGGGTGGGACGGGATCGCCGCCCATCTCACTCCACCACTCCTCATCAAGGGTCAATACGGTGTGGGACTCTTGGGTGACGCCGATGGTGTGTTTGATAAGCATCTCGATAAGTTCCGCGCCGTTGATCAGGCTGATGGGCGCTTTGCCGATGGCCTTGGCCTCAACGCGCGCGCCGGACGAATAGTCACTGGTCGTGATGATGATGCCCTGCTCGTGAGTGGTCAGCGAACCGCGCACGTCGCGCACGACGTTAGTCCGGACATTCCGCTTCCAACGCTTGACCTGGACGGCGGCATTCACCATGGTCATGTCGCCGGCGTTGAGGATGCCGCGCACGTCGATGCCGCCGTCGCCGCTATAGGGGGTTAACTTTATAGAGGACTCGTCGAAGCCGACAGCAATGAGTAGTTCGGCGATGAGCGCCTCAAAGCGGCTGGCCGGCATCTCATAAAGGCGCTGGCGCAAAGTCTGGCGGGTCAGATCGTTGATCGCCTCAACGCGCCGGGCGATGTCATCAGCCTGTGACCGGCGCTTGAGGGCGAAGTGTCCCCGGCCTCGCCGCTCGAAGCGCGAGTCCGGTCTCTTGGTATCCACGTAAAGACGCGAGCCCATCGTGGCGTCGGGGGTCAGGCCGGATGGGGTGATGAGCTGTTGGGCCATGGCCTGTCGGGAGATTTCCCGAAAGTGAAGGGGACGGCCTTCGTGTTCGAGGATGGTTTGGGCGGCGGTTAGGTAATCCACGGGTCTAAGCTCCTGTCGCGCGGATCATCCACGGATTTCAGCCATCGCGCAAACTGATGACAGTGAGGGCGACCCACTTTCTGTGGTGGGTTGCCCCTGGTCGCTCTCCTTGCCGCGGCTCGCCGTCCGGGCCTGTAGGCGAGTAACAACATAATCGACACACTGGTCGTGCGGGTTGAAACCCGTGGCTGGCAAGCGAAACCCGTTGAAACGGGTTGAAGAAGCCTCTGCAGGGCTGCAATGTTAGAGACCCGTTCACGGGTCGTTGTTCCCTAGCCCTGGGCTTCAGCCCGGGGCGGTCAGCGCCGTGACCCGCTTTCCAAAGCCTAGTGGCGCGCTGCACTTTTTGAAATGGTTCCCCCTCCGGGCTGCTCCCCGGTCTTTCATCCCCGGCCGAACTACTCACTGAACACCAATTCGATCATTCCAGCCCCCCACTCTGCCCAGAAAGCCGAAAAGGGTGGCAAGTTGGGTAGGCCGGACAGTGCCGGGCAATAGACAAGAATGGGACTGTGGTTGAAGAGACCGCGTCGCTTGCGGATGGGGAGAAGGGGTTTTCAGGGAAAAAGGGACAAAAACGGGGTCTAAAACGTTGTGCTATGCGAAAAGAACAAATGATCGAGCCGGTAATTGTTATGAGTGGCACATAACTAATTGTGGCGCTGGTTTCCTAGCTGGTTGGGCATACATACGGGATAAGAATCCCGTGCCACGCTTACTCCCGGAAGATCATCTCCCGCACTTCGCTCAGCTCCAGTTCCGCACCGGTCAGTGGGTGACGCTCCAGGAATTGGGCCAGCAGGGCCAGAGCCAGGCCAAAGACCTCGCTGCGGGTGGCGCCGAAAGCGGCGTTGAGCGTGCCGTGCAGCCGGCCGAGTTCCAGCACTTGCTGCGGCGAGAGGCGGATGCTAGTCCACCGCTCGGCCGGGTCGCGACTGGGCAGCGGCAAGTCCCACAGCAGGTAGAGCGATTCCAGGTCGGTGACGCCCTCGGGGATCTCGCGGGTGCGGCCGGCGACGGCCGTGCGCAACGCCTCGACGCGGGCGGTCAGCACCGACACGGCCAGATCGGGCAGG
>NZ_JAYRVJ010000553.1:0-1980 GCF_041918635.1 Promineifilum sp. (SeqCode) | reverse complement strand
GGGCCGCGCAAGGGGCTGATTGGGCCGTGGATCCACACCTTCCCGGAGGTGGGCCAGCCCGCGCCGGCCATCGGCTTCCTGCAGGACAGCCTGCGCTGGTGGGACCACTGGCTGAAGGGGCGCGATACGGGCATCATGGACGAGCCGATGCTGCGCTGCTGGATTCAGGACAGCGTCCCGCCGGCCGGCCACTACGCGGAGCGCCCCGGCCGCTGGGTGGCCGACCCGTCCTGGCCGTCGCCGCACGTGGGGGAGCGCGTCTACTACCTCAACGGCGGCGCGGCCGGCCTGCTGCAGGACGCGCCCCGGCCGGAGGTGGCCCTGCCCATCGCCGGGCGCGAGGGGGACGCCCTCGACGTGGGCGGGTGGGGCAGCTATGGCACGCCGGGCGAGTGGGCCGGCGACCAGCGCCCGGCCGACGGCGCGTCGCTGGCCTTCACCAGCGCGCCGCTGGCCGAGGCGGTGGACATCCTGGGCTATCCCGAACTCGACCTGGAGGTGAGCGCCGACCGGCCGCTGGCGCTGGTGGCGGCGCGGCTGTGCGACGTGGCCCCCGACGGCGCGTCGACGCTGGTCAGTTGGGGGCTGCTCAACCTGGCCCATCGGGGGAGCCACGAGTTCCCGGAGCCGCTGGAGCCGGGCCGCCGCTACCGCGTGACGGTGCAACTGAACGTCACCGGCCACCGCCTGGCCGCCGGCCACCGCTGGCGGGTGAGCCTGACGCCCACCTACATCCGCCACGCCTGGCCGTCGCCGGAGCGGGTGACGCTGACGGTCTACGGCGGGGCGGGGTCGCGGCTGCGGCTGCCCGTGCGCCGGCCCCACGCGGGGGACGGCCGGCTCGCGCCCTTCCCGCCGCCGGAGATGGCCCCGCCCCTCCCTCACGAGGTGCTGCGGACGGGCAGCGCCCACAAGACCATCAGCCGCGATCTGGCGACAGGGGAAAGCGAGTGGCGGTTGGAGAGCGACGGCGGGCGGCTGCGCTACACCGGCTCGGGCATGGAAGTCGAGGACTGGGTGTGCGAGACGTATACCGTGCGGGATGGGGAGCCGCTGTCGCTGCGGGCGCACATCCGGCACGCGCTGGCGTTGCAGCGGGGGACGTGGCGGGTGCGTGTGGAGACAGCCAGCGACATGACGGCCGACGCGACGCACTTCCACCTGAGCCACCACCTGGACGCCTACGAGGGGGAGACCCGCGTCTTCACCCGCGCCTCGACCCAGTCCATCCCCCGCCACCTGGTTTGACGAAGATATGATCCGCAGATTTGGCAGATTGGGCAGATTAAGAGCTCACGCAAAGGTCGCCAAGAACGCCAAGCATACAAATCTCTTTGCGCGCTTGGCGTTCTTGGCGTGCTTTGCGTGAGCCTCTTCAAATCTGCCGAATCTGCCAAATCTGCGGATAACTTTCTGGAGTATGCTATGACGAGACTGCGCGATCTGGGGATCCGCATCGGCCACTTCCCGACCGGCCCCCACAACGCCATCACCGACGTGCCCGGCACGCTGGTGGGCCACACGACGATCATCCACGACGAGCCGCGCGTGGCCCGCACCGGGGTGACGATCATCATGCCGCGCGGCGGCGACATCTGGCGCAACCCCGCCTTCGCCGCCGTCCACTCGTTCAACGGCTGCGGCGAGATGACCGGCGCGCTGTGGATCGAGGAGTCGGGCCAGCTCTCCTACCCCATCGCCCTGACCAGCACCCACCACGTGGGCACTGTCCACGAGGCGATCATCGCCTACGGCCAGGAGCGCGGCCACATGGAAGCATCCGGCCTGCCCGTGGTGGCCGAGACGTGGGACGGCTGGCTGAACGACATGGACGGCTTCCACCTGAAAGCGGAGCACGTCCGCGCCGCGCTGGACAGCGTGGCCGGCGGGCCGGTGGCCGAGGGCAGCGTCGGCGGCGGCACGGGCATGATTTGCCACGAGTTCAAGGGGGGCATCGGCACGTCGTCGCGGGTGGTCGAG
>NZ_JAYRVJ010000552.1:0-2468 GCF_041918635.1 Promineifilum sp. (SeqCode) | reverse complement strand
CGGCGGCGTGGCGGCTGTCCTGCTCGCCTTTAGCGCGGCCATCGCCAGTGGGGCCATCGAGGCCACCATCGTCGGGCTGGCCCAATGGTGGGCCATGCGGCCGTGGTTCCCCCAGATCGGTCGCTTCGCCTGGTGGCGGGCCACGCTGATCGGCGCGCTGTTGGCCTACGTACTCGGCTACCTGCCCTCCACCCTCATTAACCTGACCCAGACGACAGCCGACGCCAAAGTCGCGCCGGTGGCTGAGCCGCCGCAGGCCGTGGTGCTGCTGCTGGCCGCCGGGCTGGGCGCGGTGGGCGGGGCGATCCTGTCCTTTGCCCAATATCTCACCCTGCGCGGCAAGGTGGCGCAGGCCGGGCGCTGGATTCCGGCCAACATGCTGGCCTGGACCGTGGGCATGCCCATGGTCTTCTGGGCCATCGACCTGGCCTACAAGCAGCCGGTCCTGTGGCAGTCGCTGGCGCTGATGGCGGTCGCGCTGCTGGTGATGGGCGCTGTGGTCGGGGCGATTCACGGCGTGGCGCTGGTGCGCATGGCCGACGAGACGCGGAACCATTGAACGCCCGCCGGCGTCAGATATACTGTAGGCGGCCGGCCATCTAATCCAGCCGCCCGCCGGTGACACATGACAAACCATACCCGACTCTCGCGCGACAGGCTCTCCCCGGCTCTGGCCGTTCTGGCGGCGCTGGGCCTGGTGGTGGGCGCGTTGTTCCTGTTCCGTTTTGTCGGCGGACTGCCGGCCGGCCCGACCGCGCCCATCATCGTCACGCCGGGCGGCGAGGAAGCGCCCGACCCGCAGACGCCGGAAGAGCCGCAGACCAGCATCCCCATCGAGACCATCCGCGACCTGTCGCTGGCCCTGGCCGGTGTCATCACGGCCATGACCGGCCTGCTGGGCTTGCTCATCAAACAGATGTCGGAGCGCCGCGAGGAGGCCCGCCGCGCCGAGTCCCACTTGGTGGAACTGGAGCGCGAACGGCTGGCCCTGGAACGGGAACGGCTGAAGCTGGAACAGGAGCGGCTGGCTTTGGAGCGAAAGCGGGGGGCAGGTGGCAAGTAATTTAGAGGAGTAACTCATGAGCGCCTACCGCGTCTCCGTATCCCAGATCATCGACGCCCCCGCCGAAACCATTTACGCGATCTTGTCCGACTATCACACCGGCCACCCGTCCATCCTGCCGCGTCAATACTTCGAGGGCCTGACCGTTGAAAAGGGTGGGGTGGGGGCCGGTACGGTGGTTCGCGCCGATATGAACGTGATGGGCAACCGGCAGCGCTTCCGGCTGGCGGTCAGCGAGCCAGAGCCGGGCCGGGTGCTGGCCGAGGAGGATACCGCCGCCGGGGCACTCACTCACTTTATCCTGGAGCCACAAAGCGACGGCCAGACTCGCGTCACCATCCGCAGCGACTTTCGCTCGGCCGGCGGGCTGCGCGGCTTCGTCGAGCGGCTGGTGAACCCGTCCATCACGCGGCGCATCTACGGCGAGGAACTGCGGCTGCTCAATGAGGTGGCTCGGCATGGGTAGCATAGTCGCGATGTCGTCATCTACTGATTCTTCATCCACTGACTCAACCGCTCCCGTTCTAGATCCAACCGAGGCCGCCCGCGCCGCCGGCCTGCGTTACGTTAGCGACTGCGACCCCGGCATCCGCCGCGAGCGCCTGCAAGACGGTGGCTTTCGCTACGCCGGCGTTGACGGCGAGCCGGTCACCAGTGCGAAGGTGCTGGCCCGCATCGAGAAGCTGCGCATCCCGCCCGCCTGGGACGATGTATGGATCTGCGCCCGGCCCAACGGCCACATCCAGGCCACCGGCCGCGACGCCCGCGGCCGCAAGCAGTACCGCTACCACGCCGACTGGAACGCCACGCGCAGTCAGACCAAATACGACCGCCTGCTCGCTTTCGGCGAGGCGCTACCTGCCCTGCGCGTGCGGATCGACGCCGACCTGTCGCGCCGCGGCCTGCCGCGCGAGAAGGTGCTGGCGACCGTGCTGAGCCTGATGGACACGACCCTGATCCGCGTGGGCAACAAGGAGTACGCGCGCGCCAACCAGAGCTACGGCCTGACCACCCTGCGCGACAAGCACGTGACGGTCGAGGGCGCGACCATCCGCTTCCACTTCGTCGGTAAGAGCGGCCAGCAGCACGCCATCGACGTGCGCGACCGGCGGCTGGCGCGCATCGTCAAGCGATGCCGTGACATCCCCGGCTACCAACTGTTCCAGTATTACGACGAGGACGGCGCGCGCCAGGACGTGAGCTCCGGCGACGTGAACGACTACCTGCGCGAGGTGACCGGCGCGGAATTCTCGGCCAAGGACTTCCGCACCTGGGGGGGCAGCGTGCTGGCGGCGATGACGCTGTGCGCGCTGGAGCCGGCCGAATCGGAGCCGGCGACCCGCCGCAACGTCGTCCAGGCGGTGAAGGAGGTGGCCGCGGCGCTGGGCAACCGGCCGGCCACCTG
>NZ_JAYRVJ010000551.1:0-5940 GCF_041918635.1 Promineifilum sp. (SeqCode) | reverse complement strand
TGGTGCTCGAGGAAGTCGGTGGCGTAGAAGAGGTAGCGGCGGCCGTCCCGCGCGGTGAAGACGTGGGCGTCAATGGCGAACGGCTCGCGGGTCAGGCGCACCCCGGCGTCGGTGAACGGCCCGGCCGGGTCGGTCGCCGTGGCGACGCGGAGGTGCATGGTGGCCTCGTCGCCCACACTGTAGTAGAGGTAGAAGCGGCCGTTGTCGTAGCTCACTTCCGGCGCCCAGTAGCACGAGTGATCCCCCGACAGCGGCGCCATCGCCCCGCCCATCTCTTGCCACTGCGCCAGGTCGCGCGAGCGCAGGATGCCGAAGACCCGCCCGTCAGGCTGAAAACCGGTGCAGTAGGCCCAGTATTCGCCGCGAAACTTCAGCACGAACGGATCGGGGAAGTCGCGGGCGAAGACGGGGTTCTGGTACGTCACGCGGCGGGTCGTGGCGACGGGCATGGCGCTAGGGAACGGGTTGCGGTTCAGTCGTCGGGCCGTTGATGACGGGCGTGTCGCCGTCCCACGTCAGGCGATCCAGCCACATGTAGCGCGACCCGCCGCGCGTGCCGGAAGACGTGACCTGCCAGGCGTGATAAGCCATCCACGGCTCGCCGTTCTCATCCAGGATGATCGTCTGGTGCCCCGGGCCGATCACCGGCGTGGAGCCGTCGGTCACGCTGCTCAGGATGGGGTTCTCCGGCGCGGCCTCGCACGGGCCGAGGGCTGACTCGCAGCGCGCGTAACCCACAGCGTAGGGCGGGCCGGCATAGTCGTTGCCTGAGTAGAAGAGGGTGTACTGGCCCTCCTCCTGCCACATGGTCGGCGCTTCGATGACGTGCCCCTCCCAGGCGTGTTCGTTGCGAATCAGCCGCGTCGGTTCGCCCACCAGGCTCAGGCCGTCGGGGCTCATCTCCTGGACGTAGATATATGTCGGCAGGCTGCAACAGTTGCCGTCGTTCTTCCAGTAGAGGTAGAGCGTGCCGTCGGCGTCGCGGAACGGGCTGGCGTCGATGGAGCCGCCCTCCGCCACCTGGCAGACGAGGGCCGCGTCGTTGTCGTCCTTGTACTTGCCCTCCGGCTTGTCGCTGACGGCCACGCCGATGCACTGCCGGTCGGCGGCCTTGTCGCGGGCGGTGAAATAGAGGTTGTAGCGGCCGTCGATCTCGATCACCTCCGGGGCCCAGACGTAGCTGCCGCCCAACTGCGCCCAGGAGGGCAGGGCGGGCATGGCGTCGGACTGGTACTCCCAGTTCACGAGGTCGGTCGAGGTAGCCAGCGGCACGTTGCGGCTGGCGGCGTTGGTGGAGAAGGCGTAGTAGGTATCGCCCACGCGGATGATGCCTGGGTCGGCGAAGTCGCGCCGGATAACCGGGTTCTGGAAGGTCTCACCCTCAGCGGGGGCTGCCGTTGCGGCTTCACCGTCGGACGGGGCCGCGGTCGCCGCCGGCGCAGTCGGCTCGACGGCCTCGCCGGTCGGGGGTGACGTGGACTGGCAGGCTGCCAGCAGGAGTAGGAGCAGCCCGACGAGAAAGCCGGCCGAGTATCGTTTCATCGAAGACGCCATAGTCCTCTTAGCCCTTCAGCCCCGTCGTCTGCACGCTCTCCACGATGTAGCGCTGCAGCAAGATGTAGAGGAGCAGGATGGGGACGGCCGTGATGGCCGCCCCGGCCATCATCTGGCCGTACTCCGACGTGTAGGCCCCCTGCAACGTGCGCAGGCCGGGTGGCAGCGTCAGCAGCGTCCGGTCTTTCAGGATGAGCAGCGGCCAGAGGAAGTCGTTCCACGCCCCCAGGTAGGTGATGATGCCCAGCGTCGCCAGCGCCGGTTTGGCCAGTGGCAGGGCGATCTGGGTGAAGGTCTGGAACTGGGTGGCCCCGTCGATCTGGGCCGCCTCTTCCAACTCACGAGGTAGCGACTCGAAGAACTGGCGCATGAAAAAGACGCCGAAGACGCCGGCCAGCGCCGGGGTGATGACTCCCAGGTAGTTGTTCAGCCAGCCGAGCCGGGCGATGGTCAGGAAGTTGGGCACGAGGAACATCACGCCGGGCAGGAACAGCGTCGCCAGCAGCAGCGCGAACAGCGCGCGCCGCCCCCGAAACTCCATCCGCGCGTAGGCGTAGGCGGCCAGCGAATCGACGGTCAGCACCAGCAGCGTGATCGCCCCGGAGAGGAACAGGCTGTTCAGGAACCAGCGGGCAATGGGCAGTGTGTCGTTGTTGAGGATCTTCTGATAGTTCTCCCAGGTAAACGTCAGGGGAATCCAATGGATTTCAGGCAAGAACCATTGCGACTTGGGCTTGAACGACGTGGATAGCATCCACAGCAAGGGCACCAGGATCATGAGGCCGATGAAGATCAGCAGCAGCAGGAGCAGGGTGTTGTTGATGAGCCGCCTGCGCCGCATCCCCCCTCTTGCCTCGTCGTGACTTGTCTGAGGCGTTATGGGTTGTGTAGTCATGGTCTCTACCTCCTCGGTTGCGGGATACCATCCCGCGTTACAGGCTACTCGCGGGTCCGGAACAGCCGGAAATTGGTATAGGAGAACAGGATCATGATGGTGGCGACGATGAAGGACATAGCCGCGGCCATGCCCAACTGGTTGCGCTCGAACCCTTCGCGGTAGATACGCAACATGACCGGCTCGGTGGAACCGCCGCCTGTGGCCTGCGCCGGACCGCCGCCGGTCATGAAGAACGGCTGCGCGAACAGGTTGAAGGAGGCGATGATGGTGATGATGATGACGAACACCAGCACCGGCCGCAGGATGGGCAGCGTGATGGAGATGAATTGCCGCCAGTTCGTAGCCCCATCGATGGAGGCCGACTCGTACAGGTGGCGGGGAATGTCTTGCAACGCCGCCAGCAGGATGATCATGTTGAAGCCCACCGTCCACCAGATGGTGATGAGCACGATGGAGACCCAGGCCCAGGGCATGGTGGACAGCCAGCGCGGCTGCGGGATGCCCAGTTGCGCCAGGTAGTAGTTGACCAGACCGCCCTGGCTCTGGAAGATCCAGAAACCGAGCAGCCCGACGACGGCCGCCGATAGCACCCAGGGCGCGAAGTACAGGCCGCGAAAGAAGTTGCGCCCTGGCACACTGGTATTCAGCAGCACCGCCAGCAGGAGAGGGATGATGACCAGCGGCGGGACGCTGTACAGCACGAACTCAAGCGTATTCCCCAGGGCGTTCCAGAAGACCGGGAACTGTATGCTGCCGGGCGTGAACAGCTTCACGTAGTTGTCGAACAGGACAAACTCTCTGGCCTCCGGGCGCAAGAAGTCGAACCGGAAGAAGCTGGTAAACAGACCGTAGAAGAACGGATAGGCCACAAAGACCAGGAAAAAGATGAGGTGAGGCCCGATGAACAGGTAAGGCACAAGCGTGTTGCCGGTGCGGCTGTGGAAGCGCCGCTGCCCAACCTGTTCCGCCGCGGTGGTTGTCGCCGCCATGAGACTCCTCCGTCTTAACTCCCAACTCTCAATTCTTAAATCAGTCCTGAGCGCCCCGTAACGCAGCCAGGAATGGCTGCGCTACGGGGTCAAACTCTTAACTCCTAACTCTCAACTCTCCATCAACCGCCCGGCGCTTCGCCATAATTATCGCGGTTCTCAGTCAGAATCTGGTTGGCGCGATTGGCGGCATCGTCGAGGGCGGCCTGGATGTCGGTGGTCGTGCCGGCCATCAGCGCGGCGACGGCCTCGTCCAGCGGGGCGAACGCGTCGGTAATGCCCGGCACGGACGGCGGGAAGAACACGAACTCGGCCCCGGCGGCGATGGACGCCTGCGGCTCGATGGCCTTGAACTCGTCGCTCTCGCGAACAACGTTGTTGGCGGGCAGCTGCCCGGCCTGAGCCCAGGTGACCGAGTTATCCAACAGGTACTTGATGAACTGGCCGGCGGCGGCGTCCTTACACGGATCCGGCTCCGTCTGCGTGGGCAGCGTCAACTGGTGCGAGCCGCCCCAGACGGCCATCTGCGTGCCGATCTGCGGCACGGCTGTGGCCCGGCCGTCAAACGCGACGCCCTCGCCGGTGACGTTGGTCGTCTGCCAGATGCCGTTCCAGATCAAGCCGACCGTGCCGCCCTTGAAGGCGTTCAGTTCGGCGTCAACTTCCAGGTTGGGCTGCGACCAGTCGCGCTGCGCTTGCAGCAGCCACTCCATGGCCTGCACGCCCGCCTCGCTGTTCCACGCCGCTTCGGTGCCGTCCTCATTGAACGAGGTGCCGCCGAATTGGTAGAGCAGCATGTCGAAGATCTGGCGAATGGGGAAGCCAGAGGTGATCATGAAGCCGTTGTTCGTGCCGTCGGTCAGCGCGCCGGCGATGGCGGCGAACTCCTCGGCGTTGGTGGGCGGGGCGTCAAAACCGGCCGCGCTCAGCAAGTCCGCGTTGTAGAACATCGTCATGGGATGGATGTCCAGCGGGATCGAGTAGCGCTGTCCGGCCACTTCGCCGGCGTTCCACACGTCGGCCGGGAAGCTGGCCCCGTCGATGCCGGCCTCGGTGACGACGTCGTCAATGGGCCGCAAGACGTTGCGGAAGGCCTGGGTCGCCACCTGGTCGGCGTGAACGATCGCCACGTCGGGCAGCGTGTTCGACGCCGCGGCGGTTCCTAGCTGGGTGTAATACTCGCTCTGGGTGGTCATGACCACCGAGACGTTCTCTTGCGAGGCGTTGAAGGCCTCGACCATTTCGCCCATGAATGGGCCGTCGGGGCCGGTGAAGGGGTTCCAGTACTGGAGTTCGACGGGGCCGCAGGAGGAGGTATCGGCGACTTCTTCGGCGGCGGGTTCTTCAGCGGCCGGCTCCTCAGCCGCGGGTTCTTCAGCCGCAGGCTCCTCGGCGGCCGATTCAGTAGCAGCCGGCTCCTCAGTGGCTCCTCCGCCACCGCCGCAGGCTGCCAGCGACAGCACCATCAGCAGACTCACAACCAAGAGAATCCAACGCTTCCAACTTTTCATCTCTTACTTCTCCTTACCGGATCTGATTGTTAAAACGAGAGTGGATGGTTCGATGTAATAGTCAAAGGTCAATTTGTCTTGAAGATAATTGCATCACCCCCTTTGTGTCGGCCAAGCCTTTTGGCCTTGCCACTGCGACATTTGTCGCAGTTGAACCCGTTATAAAGCATATTAGCACTAACTAGAGCACTCTGTCAAGAGTTAATCTATCGGATTCGTACAAATACTGCGAGGGCGGCGTGACAAATTTACCTGATTGCCAAGCCGCCAGGATGCATTACAATAGGTATTTATGTTTTAGTGCGCCCATTTATGCTGTTGTAGAAGGTCAAAGTATGGCTGAGTTCACAACCCCGACCGGCCGCGTTTTACGCCTTGAGCTTGACAACGACGACGGCGCGCCCGAGCTTATCTTGAAGGCGCTCGCCTCCGCCCCACGCCTGAAGATATTGGCGCTGCTCAGTTCCCAGGTTCTGAATATCAGCGAGATCGGCGAGGCGTTGGATCTACCCGCCTCGACGGCGACGTTGCACGTGAACGCGCTGGAGGAGGCTGGCCTGATCAACACCGAGCTGCGCCCGGCCACGCGGGGCTTGCAGAAGGTGTGCGCCCGCGCCTACGATGTCGTCGTTGTGGAGCTGACCCGTGGGGACACGGAGCAGGTCAAGAGCGTCGAGGTCGCCATGCCCATCGGCGCGTTTGTCGATTGTCAGGTGTCGCCCACGTGCGGCCTGGCCAGCAGCACCGGCATCATCGGCCTGTTCGACGACCCGGCCTCCTTCTTCGAGCCGGGGCGCGTTAACGCGCAACTGCTATGGTTCCACAACGGCTACGTGGAGTACCGCTTCCCCAACCGGCTGCCGCCCAAGGCGACCATCGAGAGCGCCGCCATCAGCCTGGAGCTATGCTCCGAGGCCCCGCTGCACCACGAGGATTGGCCCTCCGATATTACGATGTGGATGAACGGCGTGGAGATTGGCACGTGGAC
>NZ_JAYRVJ010000550.1:0-2393 GCF_041918635.1 Promineifilum sp. (SeqCode) | reverse complement strand
GCCGTTGCCTGATTGCCGTAAAGCTTGGTCAGATAGTCAAGCTGGCCGGCTACGGGCGAATACATGACTGGTGATGCTCTGTATGAGGTGGCGCGGCCGTTTGGCGTCTATACAGTGGCGAATGGACGTGCTATAATGGCGGGGAGTGGTTCAGAATGAAACAAAAACCCACAGACTACCGCAACCGTATTAAGGCGCTGGAATACGTTGACGCCGCCGACTTGGGGCAATTAGGGCCGGTTGTCTACGCCATTCACAATACGACCAATGGCAAGGTTTACGTTGGTAGCACGGCGCGGGCAGGGGAGAGGTGGCGCACCCACCGCAAGCAACTCCGAGCGGCGCGACATCCCAACCGACATCTTCAGGCAGCGTGGAATGAATACGGCGAGGCCGCTTTTGAGTTTGGCATCATTGAGCGTGTCCCCGATGCTGAGCAGCTAATACAACGGGAACAATATTGGATGGACTGTCTAAGAGCATGTGACCCGGCCAGCGGCTATAACCTTCGACCTCGCGCCGAGAGTAGCCGGGGAAAGCAATTTACACCTGAGCAGCGGACGCGACTTAGCGCGGCGCGGCTAGGGAACAAACACGCGCTCGGCACAAAACAATCTCAGGCAACAATCGACAAGAGGCGCGAAAAACTGATTGGCAGAACGTGGACGGTGTCAGCAGAGCGAAAGGAATCGCCGGAGTATAAGGCATGGCGCAAACGCCATCGGCAAATGATGACGGGACGAAAGCACGACTGGCACACTTCGATACCTGAAGAAACACGGGCCAAGATTTCGGCCAGCGTCAAAAAAGCGCGGGCGGCAACGCTAAAGGTATACGAGGGTTTTGTAGACCCACAGGGTAGGCTCGTTGGGCCGATACAGGGACTGGAGGATTTCTGCGTAGCGCATGGCCTTACCCGCAGTTTGATGGATAAGGTTTATACCGGAAAGCGACGCAGCCATAAAGGATGGACGGTGCAACGTGGCTAAGGCTAAGTCAACTTGGCGTAACCGTATAGTAGGCTATTCCGAAGAGGAACCCGACCAACTTCTAGCCAATCCGTCTAACTGGCGGATTCACCCAATCAATCAACAAAACGCACTCTCCGGCGTGCTAAAAGAAATCGGGCTGGTACAGAACGTCGTCGCCAACCGAACAACCGGCCACTTAGTTGACGGGCATCTCCGCGTCATGCTCGCCATGCGCGAGAATCAGCCAGTAGTACCGGTGACGTGGGTCGAGCTATCCGAAGAAGAAGAGCGGTTAATTCTGGCATCCTTAGACCCGCTCGCGGCAATGGCGACGGCCGACGCGGGGGCGCTGGACGCGCTGCTATCTAGCGTGCAGAGCGGGGAAGCGGCGGTGCAGGCGATGCTTGCGGAGTTGGCCGAGGGGGCGGGTCTGTACGCGCCGAAGGACGATAGCGACGCCGAGCCGCAGATAGACCGGGCCGAGGAGTTGCGGCAGGAGTGGGGCGTCGAGTTGGGCCAGCTATGGCGGCTGCCGTCACGGACGGCGGAACATGAGCATCGGCTAATTTGCGGGGATTGCACCGAGGCGGCCGTGGTGGAGAGGGTGATGGGAGATGACCTGGTCGAACTGGTTGTCACTGACCCGCCCTACGGCGTTAGTTACGCGGATAAGAATCGGTTCCTCAATGCGATTAGCCCGGCTAATCGCATTGAGGAACCGATTCTTAATGACCATCAAAGCAAGGAGCAGACTCAGGCGCTATGGCGGTCGGCGTTTGAGCGCATGTCGGCTGTCATGTGTCCGGGCGCGGTTGTCTATTGTTTTATGCCGCAGGGCGGCGACCAGATGATGATGATGATGATGATGATGATGATGGGCGCGGGAATCGAGCCGCGCCACGAACTCGTCTGGCTGAAAAACAATCACGTCCTCGGCCGTGTGGACTACGCCTATAGGCACGAGCCTATCCTGTATGCATGGAAGGACGGCGGGCACAAGTTCTATGGCGACTTCCAGACCTCGGTTTTGGAGTTCCCCAAACCGCAACTATCGGACATGCATCCGACGACAAAGCCACTGGCCCTGGTAGAGCGGCTGATTAGTAATTCGAGCCGGCCGAGGGGCGCGGTTTATGACTGCTTCCTCGGCTCCGGCACAACCATCATTGCCTGCGAAAACCTCTCCCGCCAATGCCGGGCCGTCGAGCTTTCGCCCGGCTATACGGCCGTCGCGCTGGAGCGGTATTTTCAGGCGTTCGGGATAGAGGCGGAGTTGGTAGGGTAGCATGGCCGGCCCCAAAGCTGACAAGCTCACGAAAGAGCGCCGCGTGGAGGCCGTCTATCGCCTCATTCTCGACGGGTGGAACAGCGACCAGATACGGCAGAATACGTCAGAATGGAGAATCACCGACCGCCAGATGG
>NZ_JAYRVJ010000549.1:0-8972 GCF_041918635.1 Promineifilum sp. (SeqCode) | reverse complement strand
CGCTGCCCTGGACGCAGGCCAATCTCGCGCCAACCGGTCACGCCATCGAGGCGCGCCTCTACGCCGAAGACCCGGCCAACGACTTCCTGCCCGTCACCGGCGAGATTCTGGCGTGGCGACCGGCAGCCGGCGAGAGCGTCCGCGTGGATGGCGGCATCCGCGCCGGCGATAGCGTCACCGTTCACTACGATCCGCTGCTGGCCAAGATCATCGCCCACGGCCCGACGCGGGCGGACGCGCTGCGCCGCCTGGACGACGCCCTGCGCCGCACCGTCCTGCTCGGGCTGACCACCAATCAGACCTACCTGCGGGCCATCCTGGCCCACCCGGCGTTCAGGGACGCGGGCGCGCTAAGCACCCGCTTTCTGGAAGAGCACTTGCCCGGCTGGCAGCCACCCACCAGCGCCGAGGACATCGCCGTGGCCCTGGTCGTCGCCACGCTGGCGCAATGGCAAACGGCCGTCGCCGGGCGGGGCTACTGGCGCAACAACCCCGGCGAGCCGGCGCGCTATCGCTACCGCGTGGGGGACGAGGAGATCGAGGTGCGGTTGCGGCCGGCCGGCCGCGCCGCCGCGCCGCTACTGGTCACGCTGTCGAGCGACGGGCTGGAGCGCGTCGTCAGCCTGGAGCGGTTCGACGCCCCTGACCTTGTCCTGACCATCGACGGCTATCGCCGCCGGGTTGTGCTGGCGGCGCGGGGGGATGAGTGGTGGGTGCAAGGCGAGGCCGGCCCGTTGCGGCTGCTGGCGCAGCCGCTGCTGCCGCAGCCCCACCGCGCGGCTGACGCCGGCGGTTCGCTGCGCGCGCCCATGCCGGGCACGGTGCTGGCCGTGCTGGTGGAAGTGGGGCAGGCTGTGGCTGAGGGGCAGCCGCTGGTGAAACTGGAGGCGATGAAGATGGAGTATACCATCCGCGCCGCGGCGGCGGGCGTCGTCGAAGCTATCCACCACGCCCCCGGCGACAGCGTGGCCGCCGACGCCCTACTCATCCACGTTAGGGCTTTGGCGGTGTAGCGGCCCTGGCGAGGGCATCAGATCGTCAGGATCACACGTCCGGGCTTTGCCGGTCGTTCGACGAACTCATGTGCCTGGGCAATCTGATCCAGCGGAAACTTTGCGGTAATCTCAAGCCCTGGCCATCCCGCCTCCAGTACTTGATTGATGGCGCGAGTGGCTTCGAGTTTGGCCTCGATCGGATGCACACTTTTATATATGGGGTCGTTGGTTGTCAGTCCCCTGCTCCCCCGCTCCCCAACCCCCCTGGTTCCCAACCGGCATCAACCACACACTAACGTGCTCCGGCTGCATCGTCTCCTGAATGACGCGCGCCAATTCGGCCGTCAACTGGTCGAGGTCGGTCTCGTCGCGGACGGTGGCGGCGAATTGGGCCAGCACTTTCTCGGCGTCGTACTTGTGGCGATAGAAGCGGCGGTCGAGCGGAACCTGCACCGCGCGGCGCAGCGGCGCGAAGAGGGCAGCGATGGTCAGCGTGGACAGCACGGCCGAGGCGGTGGAGTTCCAGCCGCTCAGGCGGCCGAACAGGTTTTGCGAGGCGATGACCACGACAAAGTAGATGACGCCCAGTAACACCGTCAGGACGCCATAGAGCACCGTCTTGCGGATGATGACGTCGATGTCCCACAGGCGATAGCGCAACACGGCGATGCCCACGGCCAGCGGCACGCCGGCAAAGGCGGCCGCCTCCAGCAGCGCGTCCAGCGCGCCCGGTAGCAGCGGAACCAGTTCCGTGTTGAAGAAGAACGCCAGAACGAACACCACCGAGGCCAACCCCAACCACTTGAACTGCTGCCGCTCCAGGCCACGGGCGCGAATGGCGCGGACGATGACCGAGATGGCGCTGATGAGCACGGACAGCATGATGAAGAAGGTGGCTGTGCTGGAGAGGTTGTCGGCCCAGCGGCCGAGGGCGTCGTTCTGGTGGAAGGGACTGGGGATGGGTATGATGATGGCTGCCGGCGAGCGCCAGAGCAGCGCCGCCAACGTGATGAAGCTGAGGATAACCACCGCGGCCAGGAAACGCCAGCGTCTGGAGGGCAGCCGGCCGCTGGGGAAGAGCAAGAACAACAGCGGAATAGTCGCCAACCACAGGGCAAAACCGAGCGCGGCGAAGATGAAGCTCCACGAGGCCAGAGGCAGGGGCGCGATGAGGTAGCTGTAGAGGCCGTAGCTGACGGCCAAGCTCTGGATCGCGCCATTGCCGATGCCGAAGGCCAGCAGCAGCCAGCCATACGGGTTGCGCGGCAGCCGGGCGGCCACAAAGCCGCCCACGACGATCGCCACTGCCAGCGAGGCCGTGACGAGCACATCGTGGTACCAGAGCGGTTCGCCGGCCAGCGGAGGAGCCGGCGCGCGCAGGACGGTCAGGCTCATAGCGGCGACGAGCAACACAAGGCCGGCCGCGGTCACGCCCCAGGCCAGGCGCGAGAGGGACGTGTCTGCGGCCTCGCGCCCTGGCGCATCCGCGGTGGGCGATTGAGCGTAGCCCGGTGTTGCGTCTTCCATCAACAGTAGGATACATCACCGCCGCGGCATCGTGTAGGGGCGGGTTTCAAACCCGCCCTACCCGCACAGCGCCTCGAAGACGTACCCCTGCTGCCGCAATTGAGGCAGGACGAGGCGCAGAGCCTCCACCGTCTGGCTGCGGTCGCCGCCGCCGTCGTGCATCAGGATGATGGCTCCCGGCCGAGCGTTGCCCATGATCTCCTGCACGATGGCATCGACGCCCGGCCGCCGCCAATCCTGGGTGTCAATCGTCCACAGCGCGATGTCTAGCCCTAGTTCGCCGGCCAACTGGATGGTCACGCCATCCATCGCCCCGTAGGGCGGCCGGAGGCAGGTGGGCAGCGCGCCCGTCGCCTGCTGGATGGCGAACTGTGTCTGCTCGACCTCGTTGAAGAAGTCAGGCCGGGAAATGCCGTCCAGCGAGGCGTGGTTGTAGGTGTGGTTCTGCACGGAGTGAGCGGGGACGAGCGCCCCGGAGATGGCCGGCGTGCCCGCCGTCTGCCGGCCGATGGCGAAGAACGTGCCTCGGCCGCCGTGCTCTTCCAGTGTGGCGGCAATAGTCCCGGTCGTCGCCCACGGCCCATCGTCGAAGGTAAAGTACAGGATCGGGCTGCCATCGGCCGCGTATTGCGGGCGACCGGCCGGACGGATGCCGTCACCGGTTGGTGCGGGGGGCGGCGTCACGTCGCTGGCCGGCTCCGGTTCGCCGACCACGTTGACCACGTCGGCCCGCACCCACCCCTGTTGCCCTTCAATGCAACACACTTGCCACCACGAGTCAATCGGGCTGCTGCCCTCGATCTGGCCGACGACTTCGGCTGTCTGACCGGGCAGTAGGCTGCCGATGGGCGCGTAGTCAAGGCCGGGGCCGCCACGGACGAAGACCTCCCAGGCGCTGGCCGGGCTCACCTCAGCGCTCTCGCCCTGCGCCAGCTGTCGCTTGGCGTAGCCAATGTCGCGGGTCGATGTGCCCTCGCGCGGCGGCGGCAACGGCTGGCGCAGCGCCGCCCAGACTGCCGGCCCGGCCACCCCGTCAGGGATGAGGTCGTGGGCAGCCTGGAAGGCGGCGACGGCCTCGCGCAACGCTTGCCCATACTCTGCCGGCGTCGCAGTGGCCTCCAGGTAGCCGGCGGCGACCAGTTGGTCGTGCAGCCGGCGCACCGCGTCGCCACGGCTGCTGATGTCCAACACCGGCTCTTCCGACTCGTCGGACGGGGGATGGAAAATGTCGACCACGACCTCGGCCGCAGTCTCGTCGCGGCGGACTTCGAAGCCACTGACCCGGTCGAGACCGACCAGCCACATTAGGTTGCCGGCCGGCGCGCTGGTCAGGCCCAGGCCGTGGAAGTGGTTGGCGTCTGCTACCTCGATAGTGTCAAAGTCGAGCGTGTGCAGCGGCGCGTCGGTGGTGGGAAAGGCGAACCAGACACGCAACCACACGTCGCCCGCGATGTTCAGCGGCTCGCCGGCCTCGTTGACCGGCGCTTCATTGACATAACCTACCTCGTAGGCCGGCAGCGGTCCATCGCCGAAGTCGAACACCAACCGCTGGCCGCCCGCGAAGTTCTCTAGCCGCACGTCACGCAGAGGCGCGGCCGTGTCAGTCGGTTGGCTCCAGCCGACGTTGCCCGTATCGCCGCGAAAGGCGTAGGCCCGGGCGATGCCCATCGTCAGGATGTCCCCCAACCCGCGGGGATCGGCGCTGAAATGGATCGTCCAGATGACGTCGGCGGTATCCGGCTGGCCAATGACTACGCCGCCTGACTGGCAGAAGTAGTTGACGCGCTCCGGCCGGCCGTCCACGTTCACGGTGATAGTCGCGCCGGTCGCCAGGGCGCATTCGTCGCCATTGTCGAGGACGATAACGGCTGGCAGTGTCGTGGCGTCAGGCGCGTTGGCATATTCGCGCGGCAATGGCGTTGTCAGGCGCAGCAACGTCACTTCCCCGTTGGCCGACAGGCACGCCAGCGGCCCGGTTGGGTCGTAAGGGTTCTCCAGGCAGGGATCGAAGAGCTGGCTGTAAGCGGCCGGCAGACCGCTGTCAGTCGGGGCTTCGTTGACGCGCTCGACCGAGCAGCGCCAAGCGTCGGCGCGGGCGGCCGTCAGCGCCCCGCCGAAGCACGTTCCCTCCACCTCCTCGACGACGGTGAAGCCAGGCGCGAGTCCTTCCGGCTGCCACGGCGCGACGATTATCAGTTCGGTGGGCGCGGACGTAGCGGGCTCCGATGCGGGGGAGGTTTCGGTGGGCTTGGGAACAGGATAAGAATCCTGGGCCAGGGGGGAGTCAACGCAGGCGGATAGAAGCAGGAAGACCAACAGTAGAGCGACGAATGGTAGCGATGATGGGCGGCGCATAGCTCCTCGACAGTGAAATGGACATTGACAGACTTTCACTAGTCTATCAACGTCCGCGCGCTGCACAAGACGAAAGACCTGACAGGTGGGCGGCCATCGACGCTCTATTACGAGCGAAACCTATAGCCGCCCACCTATCAGGTCTGAACGCAAAGATCTGCGGATGTTTCCTCTTACTGCACTTCCGCCAACACCTGGCCGCGCACGACCGTCTGGCCGATGGTGACGGGGATGGAGCTCACCACGCCGTCAAACGGGGCGCGGATCTCGTTTTCCATCTTCATCGCCTCCAGGACGACGAGCGTCTGGCCGGCCTCCACCGGCGCGCCGGGCTTAACCAGCACGCGGGCGATCAGGCCGGGGATGGGAGCCTTCACGCGGCCGTCGCCGCTGCGCGGCCGGGCCACGCGCTGAGCGCGGTCGTGAACCTCGATAGTATGCAGGCCGTCGTACGCCTTGATCCATTGCAGGTTGGGATCGAAAGTGAGTTCATAAGGCCAACCGTTGACGATCAACCACTCCACTTCCGTCACCGTCGCCTGGAGGTGCGGAACCGTCACCGTGACGGCCTCGCCGTTAGCCCACACGATGTGGGTGTCGTCCTGCGCCGCCAGGCTGAGATCGATCTCGTAGGGGTTGCCATCAATCGTCACGAGCAAACTTGTCATCGTATTGTCACTATCTCCTTCACCGCCTTTCATAGCAATCACAGATGGCACAGACGGCGCAGGTAAATCTCTTAAAATCTGCGTAATCTGCGAAATCTGCGGATTCTTTTTCTTACGGCAGTTTGCGGCTAGACCGATGCCAGCCCGTCGCCCACTGGTCGGGCGTTTGAGGATTGAACACCTCGCGGCGGCGCACGTAGAGCACGGCTGCGGCCACGGCCAGGTCGCGCTGCACCCGGTCGAACTCCGGCACGGGCGCTTCTTCCAGCCGGCTCAGGAAGTCGGTGGAGTAGATCCCCTTCAAGAACGTGGGATCGCGCAGGATGCGCAGCAGTAGCGGCAGGTTGGACGGCGCGCCGATGAGGATGAAATCCTCCAGGGCGCGGCGCATACGGTTGACGCACGTATCCCGATCCGGCCCCCAGGCGGTCACCTTGGCCACCAGCGGGTCATAGTGGGGCGATACGTCACAGCCGGCATAGACATAGGTGTCCACGCGCACCTCCGGCCCGCCCGGCAGGCGCACCTGGCGCAGGTGGCCGGGAGCGGGCAAGTAGCGGTGGAATGGGTCTTCGGCCTGCACGCGGCACATGATGGCGTGGCCGCGCCGGACGATGTCCTCCTGGCGGTAGCCCAGTGGCTCGCCAAACTCCAGCCGGATCTGTTCGCGCACCAAATCGATGTGGGCCAGCATCTCGGCCAGTGTGTGGGCGATCTGGATGCGGGCCTTGACTTCGCTGAAGTAGAACTGGCCCGCCCGATCGACGAGGAACTCGACGGTGCTGAGGTTCTGGAGCTTGAACAGCCGCGCCAACTGCACGGCCGTATCGAGCAACTCCTCCCGCCGCTCTGGCGTCAGGCACAGCGCCGGCTCTTCCTCGATGATCTTCTGGTTGCTCTGGACGACCGAACCTTCGCGCTCGCCCAAGTGGACGAGGTTGCCGTCGCGGTCGGCCAGAATCTGCACGCCAACCTGGTGGGCCGGCAAGATGGCCCGCTCCACATAGAGTTGCTTGTTGCCATAGACGGCCAGCGTCTCCACCTGGGCGCGGCGCACCGTCTCGACCAGATGGGCCGGATCGGTGACGACACGCTCGCCGCGACCCCGCCCGCCCCGGCAGGACTTGATGACCACCGGGTAGCCGATCTCGTCGGCCGCGGCGGCCAATTCGTCGTACTCGTCCTCGGAGAAGGAGCGGGGGGAGTGGACGACGGTGCGGAAGCCGGCGGCGCGCGCCATTTCCAGCGCGCCGATCTTGTTGCGCAGCACCTCGACCACCTCGGGCGGCGGGCCGATGAAGGCGATACCGACCGCCTCACAGGCGCGAATGAATTCGGCGTCTTCGGCCAGATAGCCGTAGCCGGGGTGGATGGCTTCCACCTCATGCTCCTGAGCCACGGCCAGCACAGCTGCCGGGTCCATGAAGCTTTGCGGGCCGGGCAACTGCGCGCACTCGTCGGCCAGGCGGACGTGCAGCGAGCCGCGGTCGCTGGCCTCGTAGATGGCGACCGTCTGGATGCCCATCTCCCGGCAGGTGCGGATGATGCGGACGGCGATTTCGCCGCGGTTGGCGATGAGAATCTTTTTGTACATAGCTTCTCCAGAGCAGGGGAGCAGGGGGGCGGGGGAGCAGGGGGGAAAGAATCTCTCCCCCGCTCCCCTGCTCCCCCGCGCTTACGCTACATGGGCGAGATCCCATGCTTCCGTGCCACGTGTCGCTCCCGCTTGGACATGGTGACCTGGAGCGAGCGGATGAGGATGCGGCGCGTGTCGGCCGGGTCGATAACGTCGTCGATCAGGCCGCGGTTGGCGGCGACGTAGGGATTGTTGAACTTGCGCTGATAGTCGTCCACCAGCTCGCGCCGCCTGGCCTCCGGGTCTTCGGCGGCCTGTACGTCGCGGCGGAAGAGGATGTTGACCGCCCCCTCAGCGCCCATGACGGCGATCTCGGCGTTGGGCCAGGCGTACAGCAAGTCGCCGCGCAGCCCCTTGCTGCTCATGACGCAGTACGCCCCGCCGTAGCTCTTGCGCAGGATGACCATCAGCTTGGGCACGGTCGCCTCGCTGTAGGCGTAGATCATGCGCGCGCCGTTGCGGATGATGCCGCCGTACTCCTGCTCGCGTCCGGGCAGGAAGCCGGGCACGTCTTGCAGGGTGATGATGGGCACGTTGTAGGCGTCGCAAATGCGGATGAAGTGGGTGGCCTTGATCGACGCCTTGATGTCGATGCAGCCGGCCAGCACCATCGGCTGGTTGGCGACGATGCCGACGACGTAGCCGTTGAGCCGGGCGAAGCCGACGACCATATTCTCGGCCCACAGTTGGTGGACTTCGAAGAACGCGCCGTCGTCGACGATGCTGCTGATGACCGCGCGCACGTCATAGGCCCGGGTAGGATCGGTAGGCACGATCTCCTTGAGCTCCGGGCAGCGCCGTTCCGGGTCATCAATGGGCGGCACGTAGGGCGGGTCGTCCTGGTTGTTGCCGGGCAGGTAGCTGAGCAGCGACCGCACGCGAGCCAGGCAGTCCTGGTCGTCGGTCGTCAGGAAGTGGCAGACGCCGCTCTCCTGGCTGTGCATCATACCGCCGCCCAACTCCTCGAAGCTGACGTTCTCCTGCATGACCGAGCGCACCACGTCCGGGCCGGTGATGAACATGTAGCTGTTGTTGGTCATGAAAACGAAGTCGGTCAGGGCCGGGGAGTAGACCGCGCCGCCGGCGCAGGGGCCCATAATGACCGACAGTTGGGGGATGACGCCCGACGCCTCGCAGTTGGCGTCGAAGATGCGGGCGTAGCCGCCCAGACTGTCCACCCCTTCCTGGATACGCGCCCCGCCGGAGTCGTTGATGGCGACGAACGGGCAGCCATACTTGAGGGCCATCTGCATCGCCTTGACGATCTTGTTGGCGTGCATCTCGCCCAGCGAGCCGCCCATAACGGCCGCGTCCTGGGACGAGGCGAAGACACGCCGGCCGTTGACCAGCCCGAAGCCGGTCACCACGCCGTCGCCCAGTCGCGACCCCTTGCCGCCGGGGTAGCTCTCGTGTCGGGGCAGCACCAGCGTATCGATCTCGACGAACGACCCCGGATCGAAGAGCAGGTTGAGCCGCTCGCGGGCCGTCAGGCGCCCCTTGCCGTGTTGCGCGGCGGCCTCTTTCTCCGTGCCGGCGGCCGTGGCCCGCCGCGCGTTTAATTCCTGGACGTAAACATCCATGTCTTGTGCCATTCCATTCTCCCGTTCCGTCGCCGCCGTGAATGAAGCGAAGGCAGCGCGGCGCTTCGTTTTGGCTCCCCCGTCGGTTAACAGACATCGTCGCGCACCGGCCTGTCGCCGGTCGCGCGCCAACGCCAGTATTGTGACACACCGCCGACAGGACGCTTAGTGTCATCCGTCACCCATTTTGGCGCGGACTGTCATGTTAAGT
>NZ_JAYRVJ010000548.1:0-1611 GCF_041918635.1 Promineifilum sp. (SeqCode) | reverse complement strand
GCCAGCGCCCGCGCCAGTTGGCCGAACGATTCGGTGCCCATGACGCCGGGCAGCAGGGGCGTGCCCTCCATCGCGTGGTCATAGAGGAACGGCTGCGCCTTCGGATCGAGGGTCGTTTCCACCTCCAGCCCGCCGTAGAGCTTGGCCGCCGTGACCCGACCGAGCATCAGCCATTGCGGCTGTTGCGCGGCCAGCCAGGCGTTGGCCTTCGCCACGTCGAGGCCGCCCGTCTCGTCCCACTCCTGCACGAGGATGCCCAGCTTGCCGCCGACGACGATCTCACCCCGGTAGGAACCGGCGACAAGTTCGCGGCGCACCGTGGGCACGCCGGCTGCGGGCGGCAGCATGTCGATGCCGGCCATCTCCATGATGCGGGGGATGGAGCCGCGCGTCGCCATGCCGATCTCGCCCCAGGCCGTCCAGTCGATGACGATGCCCTTGGTCTCCGGCCGCCACTGGCGCAGGCTGTTGGTCAGCTTACACAGCAGGTCGTTGGCTGCGCTGTAGTCGGTCTGGCCGTTGTTGCCGAAGCGCCCGGCGACCGAACTAAAGGCCACCGTCGCCCCGATGGGCAGCCCCTTGGCCGCGTTCAGCAGGCTGAAGAAGCCGTCGGCCTTGATGTCATAGACCAGACTGAACTGGTTGTAGTCCTTGTCGGGCAGCGAACGGCTGATCTCGACGCCCCCGGCGTGCACCAGCACGTCGATCCGGCCATATTGCTGCCGCACTTCCTCGACCACCGCGGCCAGCGCCGGGCCGTCGAGCAGGTTGACGCTGCGGTAGTGGGCCGCGCCGCCGGCCGCCTCGACCGCCTCGATGGCCCGCAGCGCCGCTTCCTGGCGCTCCACAGCCATGATCTGCTTGTCGATCTGCACCGGGGTCACCTTCTCGCCGGCCGCCTTGGCTTCGGCGATGAGGTGGCCCTTCAGCGCGTCCCGGCCCTGGCGGAAGAGGGCGATCTGCGGGTCGTCGCGCCGCGGCTCGGGGATGAGGTCGAGCAGGTAGAACGAGCCGCCGCTGGCCGCCGCCAGATCGCCGATGATGGCGCTGGTGATGCCGCCGGCCGCGCCGGTGACGAGGAACACGCTGTCCTTATCCAGCGTCAGCCCCTCGCCCCCGTCGGCCGCCGGCTCTTCGACCAGCGTGACGGTGTAGCGGTTGTCCTGGTAGTAGCCGACCTCGACCACGCCGGGGTCACTCAGCGTCTCGGCGATGAGGGCATCAGCCGGCCCGGCCGTCTTGCGGCCCGCCTCGAAGTCAACGACCTTGACCAGTGCGTCGCCGCGCTCGCGCTTGTACGCCTTGGTGAAGCCGCTGACCGCGCCGCCCAGCGGAGCCGTCGCGCCGTCGGGGCCATAGCCGTGCAGGCCGCCCAGCCGTGTGGCCGAGACGAGGAATGTGCCCGGCTCCTTCACGGCGTCGTAGAGCGTCCGCATCGTGATGTAAAGATTCTTGACGCGCGCCCGGTTGAGCTCGCGCCAAGTCGGCAAATCCATGTCCTGCACGTTCGGCTCCACGTCCAGCGCGGGCAGCCAGTAGACGCCCTGGATAGGCCCTTCGGCCAGCCAGGCGTGCAGTTCCAGTTCCAGCGCCTCGGCCGGGAGCGCCTCT
>NZ_JAYRVJ010000547.1:0-8077 GCF_041918635.1 Promineifilum sp. (SeqCode) | reverse complement strand
TTCAACCTCCATCAGAGTTGGAACGTAGTTGGTTTGTTCAGGAAGCTTCATCAACAGCGGCCGACAGGGCGCGCCCATCGGCCGATTCCGGCTCGTTCATCGCCCGCACGCTGGCGGCGATCTCCTCGTTGGCGAACGTCAAGGTCATGTCGCGCCAGGTGAAGTCGTCCAGGCGCGCGGCCTCGCGGACGGCCCGTGTCTCCGGCAGAGCGGCTGCTTCCGCCCGTCGCTGCAGGGCCGACAGGGTCAACCAGCCGCCCACGAGCGCGATACCAGCCGCGACCGGCAGCCTAACCCACCCGATCGGCAACAGACCGGACAGACTCACCGCGATCAGTGTAAAGAGCAACAGGGCGACGGCCACCGCCGCAATACGGGCGGCGTGACGCAGCTGTTCTTCCTCGCCTGATCGGCGACTCCATTGGCGGGCGCAATCCGCGCAGAGGGGCACATCTAGCCGGCGCGACACCTGGCCGCGGCGCTTTGTTAACGTCTGGCGCTCGGTCGCCGGCCGGCCACAGGCCACACAACGACCGGGGAAGCGCACCTTCTCGCCGGGACGCACCCGGAGCCTAACTTGCTGACTCATGATAGTCCGGCCGGTTCGCCCTGTCACGTGCCATGTGTCAGGTTTTCGGGTGACACATGACACGTCTTAGCCGGGCCGGCCGTTTCCGTCTAGACTGAATAGTATAATGCCGCACTGCGTCAACCGCAACTAGAGGAGAATAGGACGCTGATGGACGCGGATTGTGACGCTGATTTTCGCTGATAAGAATTAGAATCATTCTATCAGCGAAAATCAGCGTCCTGAATCGGCGCCCATCAGCGTCCCATTCTTCGATTTTTATCGTAAAACGCCATTGTGATAGAGTTAGTCCGGTCGTGAATAGGGTGATAGCATGAACCGGATCGACTCAAAGGGTGATTCGCAACGAGCTGACATGGAGCAAGATGTCCTGGGCGTGAAAGCCCGCGCCGACGTAAAGCGGACGCTGGCGGAGCGCATCGCCGACGTGATGACCGCCGCCTTCGGCAGCATGCCGTTCCTGATCGTCAACGGTGTGTGGTTCCTGGTGTGGATCGTGATTAACCTGGGCCTAATCCCCGGTATCGAGCCGTTCGATCCCTTCCCGTTCGGGCTGCTAACGATGATCGTCTCGCTGGAGGCGATCATGCTGGCGATCGTCGTCCTCATCTCGCAGAACCGGGCGGCCAAGATCGCCGACCTGCGCGAGGAAGTCGACCTGCAAGTGGACGTGATTACCGAGCGCGAGCTGACCAAGCTGTTGGAACTGCTGGTCACACTCATGCGCCGGCAGGGTATTGACCTCTCGCATGACGCAGAATTGCGGGCGATGTTGCAGCCGACCGACGAAAAGGCGATCGAGGCGGCGCTAGAAGAACAAGTTGTGAAGGAGACCTGACGAATGACGGACATCGAAACGGCGTCCCAACCACTAGAATCTCAGGCAGAAGCAGCGCAACCCCGGCCGAAGATATGGAAGCGGCGCGTCCTGTCGACCGAAGAACTCTCGGATCGCCGACTCAAGCGGTGGGCCGAGCTTTACGAGACGATTGTCCTGGCCCTGGCGACGCTGGCGACCGCCTGGGCCGGCTATCAGGCCGGGCAGTGGAACAACCTGCAAACTATCCTCAATAACCACGCCACTAACCTGCGCATCGAGGCGAGCCAGTTGGCGGGCGATGCACAGCAGTCGCAGTTGGTGGACGTGACGTTATTCACCGAGTGGGTGAACGCCACGGCCCTCAACCAGCCGCAACTGGCCGACTATTACCGCGCGCGGTTTCGCAACGAGTTCACACCCGCCTTCGAAGCGTGGTTGGCCACCGGCCCGCAGACAAACCCGGACGCGCCCGCCAGCCCGTTCGACATGCCGGAGTACAGAGTGGCCGCGCTGGACAGAGCCGACGCGCTCGTTGAACAGGCCGGCCTGCGCATCCAGAATGCCGAGAGCGCCGGGACGTTCGGCGACCGGTACACGCTCTCAGTCGTCATCCTGGCCGGGGCGCTGCTGTTGGGCGGCATCGCCAACCGCTTCGAATGGGCGGAGTTGCGCGCCACGGTCGTCGCCATCGCGCTGCTCATCCTGCTGTTCTGTGTCATCACCATCGTTCGCTTGCCTGTCGCCTGAGCGCCCACTGCCGTATCTCTATGATCCGCTTGATCCTGCGCAAGCTCGTTCTCATGGCCATCATCCTGGTCTTGTTGAACTACGTGGCCTACCACTTCGCCATTCGCCACCCGGGCAACTTCTACTTCCCCTTCTCCAACATCCCCAACCCCGACGCCGCGCCGATCGAGAGCCAGTACCCCGCCTATGTACAGGGGGTGTTGCGCGGCGACCTGGGCAGTGTGGCCGGCGTCACGGTGATGGAGATTATCCGCGAACCCGTCCGCAACAGCCTGATCCTGCTGGTGACGGCGCTGGCCGTCACCGCGGCGGCGGGTCTGTTCTTCGGCTTCATCGCCATCTCGCCCCGCACCTGGCGCATCCGGCCCGGGGCGCTGCTGTTCCTGACCGCCGGCTCTTCCATGCCGGGTTTCGTGTTTGGGGCGATCGTCCTTGCCCTGCTCATGTACCAGCTGCTCTATGCTGGCGCCGGCGCGACGTTGCTGCCCATCAGCGGCTTCGGCCTTGACGCCCACCTGATCTTGCCCGTGCTGGTGCTGTCCATTCAGCCCACCTTCCACCTGGCCAAGGTGACGGCCGGCCTGCTGGAGAGTGAGTTGCAGAAAGACTACATCCAGGTCGCCAACAGCAAGGGCCTGACCTGGTCGCACATCATCCGCCGGCACGCCTGGCCCAATATGCTCTCGCCGCTGCTGGTCACCATCGGGCACGCGCTGCGGCTGATGGTCGGCGCGCTGGTGATCGTGGAGGCGGTCTTCCTGTGGCCCGGCGTCGGACGTCTCGCCCTGCTGGCCATCGGCTTGCGGCTGGACGCCGGCCCGAGCGGCGCTTTCTTTGGCGACCCGAACCTGATCGCCATTCTGGCCGTCATTATGGGCAGTTGGCTGCTGATAGCCGATCTGATCACCGCCGTACTGGCCTATCGCCTGGATCACCGCGTGCGCGTCGCCCTGGAAACAAGTGGAGTCACGCCGGCCTGAGCGGAAACGAGTGGCATGAAGAGAGCCTCATCGCGCAATTATCCGCTGTGGATGGGGGGCATCCTGATCGGCCTCCTCCTGGTCATTGCCGCCGTCGGGCCGCGGTTAGCGCCCCATGACCCGACGGAGGTGCTCTCCAACGTCTTCCGCGTCGGCGGCCGGGCCTACATCCCCGGTATCCAGCCCATTCCCCCGTTCACCGTCGATGAGATGCCATTGGGCGCGGACTTCGTCGGCCGCGACCTGTACAGCCGCCTGTTGTGGGCGGTGCGGCCGACGCTCATCCTCTGCTTCACCATTGCCGCGCTGCGCATTCTGTTGGGCGTCACCCTGGGCCTGGCCGCGGGGTGGTTCGGCGGGGCCACGACGCGGGCCATCGACGCGCTGATCGACGCCAGTCTGGCCGTGCCGATCCTGCTGTTTGCCCTGGCCGTCATCACCTTCTTCGGCGAGCACGACAACTACAACCTGCCGACGTTCATCCTGGCCCTCGTGACGACGGGTTGGGCCAGCACGGCCGTGTTCGTCAAGAACAGCACACTGGTGGTCAAGCGGGAGCCGTTCATCGACGGGGCCAGGGCTGCCGGCGCGTCCTCCGGCCGCATCCTGCGCAGTCACGTGCTGCCCCAACTGTGGCCGGCGCTGCCGGCGCTCATCTCGTTCGAGCTGGCGGCCACGCTTTTGGTGGTGGCCGAGTTGGGCTTCCTGGGGCTGTTCATCGGCGAGACGTTTGTCATCATGGGACTGAACCCCAGCATGGATGCCGCGCCCATCGGCATCACGGCCAACTACCCCGAGTTGGCCCAGATGATGTCTAACTTCTGGAGCAAGATGATCCGCACGCCGTGGGAAGTGGCGTTGGTCGGCTTCGCCATCTTCCTGACCATCTTCGCCTTCAACATGCTGGGGGAGGGGCTGCGCCGGCACATGGACGTGACCCGGCCACGGCGGGCCTGGCGGTGGCGGTCGCAATTTGACACCACAGACCTGACAGGTGGGCGGCTCCAGGCGCCTTAACGGCAACGAAACGTCTCTGGCCGTCCACCTGTCAGGTCTTGAGTTTCGTTGTATCATCTATTGCGATCGGACAAGGTTGGAGAACGCCATAGGAGAAAACATGGAAATAGGACCTGTTGAATACATTGTCATCGCCTTCCCCGGCAACCAGTTCAGCGGCGAGATCATCCCCGCGCTCCAGGAGTTGGTGAGCAACGGAACCGTCCGCATCCTCGACCTCACCGTCGTGCAGAAAGACGCCGACGGCAACGTCATCACCCTCGAAGTGAATGAGATGGGCGACAACGCGCGAGCCTTCCTGGGCCTTGACTACGAGGTCGGGGGTCTGCTGAACGAGGAAGACCTGCTCCTCATCGCCGACCATCTGCCCAACGATACGACGGCGGCGCTGATGGTCTGGGAAGATGTCTGGGCGACGCGCTTCGCCCAGGCCGTACGCAAGGCCAACGGCATGATCGTCGAAAACGCGCGCGTCCCCCGTGAGATCGTCATGGCCGCCGTGAACTACACCGACGAGCAGTAGAACCCACACTTGCGGCATCTTCAGAGCCCGTAGACTCACGCCGGACTACCCAAGAAATCCGCGTAATCTGTGAAATCTGTGGATGCTTCTTTATCGCGGAGGTAATACCATGAGAAGAAGAAACAACAGACCCGGCCTGGTAGGCACGATGGCCCGCACGGCCGTCATCGCCGGCACGGCGACCGCCGTCTCGACCTCAGTCTCTAGTTCGATGCAGTCGTCGGCCCAGGCGAAGGCTTTGCAGGAGCAGGCCAAGATGGACGCCGCCGTCCAGCGCGCCATGGCCGAGCAGCAGGCCGCCGCGCCCCAACCGCAGGTGATGGCCGCGCCCGCCCCGGCCCCAGCGGCTCCTGCCGCCGACGATTTTCTGACCAAGCTGACCGAGCTGTCCAAGCTGAAGGAGGCCGGCTTTTTGACGGACGAGGAGTTCGCGGCGGCGAAGGCGAAGCTCCTAGGCTGAGTTCAGACCTCTGAGGTTTGCCGCAAACCTCAGAGGTCTTTTTTGATCCCGCGCTACCGCGCCATCTCGATCCCGTCCAGGTTCGACGGGAAGGTCGCGCCGGCGGCCAGCCACGTCACCTTCTCGGCCGGGGCCCAGCCGCCCGGGGCGGCGGCGTTGGGGACGAAGCGCAAGATGGTCTTGCCGTTGCCGGTGAACTTGCCGCCGTAGGCCGGGTTGCCGACGGTGAACGCGCCCAGAATGGTCACGTAGCGGTGGCCGGTGGCCGGGTCTTCCCAGTAGCCGTTGATGTCCTCGGCCGACATGCCGGTCATGGCCGTCGGATCCCAGTACAGCGCCCACGTGCCGGCCGTCGTCGCGCCGGTGCTGCTGGGTGTGAAGCGCAGCACGTCCTCGTCGTGGGCGGTGATAACCGCGCCGCCGGGCCCGGTCACTTTGGCCGTGCCGGTCGTGCTGAGGTAGAGCCGGCCGGCGGCGTCGATCCATAGCGCGTCGATGACCTCGGCGCTGGTGGTCAGGCCGACGTCGGAGCCGTCGAAGAACCAGGCGAATGTGCCGGCGGTGGCGTTATAACCGAGCGATGTCGGCGTGAAGCGCACCAGGTCTTGCGCCGCAGCCGTGCCCAGGCCGGTGATGGCCTGCGCGGCGCTGAAGCCGAGCAGGATGTCGTTGCCCGCGAAGGCGAACGCGCCCACGTTCTTGGCGGTCTTGATGTAGGAGCCGTCGTAGAGAACGTCCCAGGTGTTGGTGGACTGGGCGTAGGAGAGGACGTCCGCGCCGGTGAAGGCCTTGCCGCCGGCGTTGCCCGCGCCCGTCGAGGAGAGGTAGATGGGCGGGGCGGCCACCGTAACGGTGAAGTTGGCGGCGCTGGTGGCCGTGCCGCCTGGTGTGGTGACCGCGATCTTGCCGGTCGTCGCCCCGGCCGGAACCGTAGCGGTGACCTTCGTGGCCGAGACTACGGTAAAGGAGGACGCGGCCGTCCCGTTGAACGTCACCGCGGTCGCGCCGGTCAAGTTCGTGCCGTTGATGGTCACGCTCGTGCCCACCGGGCCGCTGGTCGGGGTGAAGCTGGTGATGGTTGGCGCGGGGATGGTGACGGTGAAGTCCGTCGCGCTTGTCGCCGTGCCGCCTGGTGTGGTGACAGTGATCTTGCCCGTGGTCGCGCCGGCTGGAACGGCGGCGGTGATCTGCGTTCCACCGGCGTTAACGGTGAACGTCGGCTGGCTGACGCCGTTGAACTTCACGCTCGTCGCGCCGGTCAGGTTCGTCCCGCTAATGGCTACGCTCGTGCCCACCGGGCCGCTGGCCGGGGTGAAGCCGGTGATGGTCGGCGCGGGGATGGTGACGGTGAAGTTCGTGCTGCTGGTGGCCGTCCCGCCCGGTGTCGTGACGGCGATTGGGCCGGTGGTTGCACTTGTGGGAACAGCGGCTGTGATCTGCGTGGCCGAATTGACCATGAACGACGAAGCATTGACGCCGTTGAACTTCACGGCCGTCGCGCCGGTCAGATTCGTGCCGGTGATGGTTACGCTCGTCCCGACCGGCCCGGAGGTTGGGCTAAAGCCAGAGATGGTTGGGGCGAGGATGACCGTGAAGTCACTCGCGCTCGTGGCCGTGCCGCCGGGGGTGGTGACGGCAATCTTGCCTGTCGTGGCTCCGGCAGGGACGGCCGCCGTAACCTGCGTGCCGGCCGGGTTGACGGTGAAACTTGGCTGGCTCGTGCCGTTGAAGGTGACCGCCGTCGCCTCGGCAAGGTTCGTACCGGTGATGGTCACATTCGTGCCGACAGGGCCACTCAGCGGGCTGAAGCCGGTCACGGTCGGCGCGCCGACAACCCCATCCCGGTCGTAGAGCAAGATATCGTCGGCCTCATTGGTATCGTTGACGACCAGGTTGGCAGCGCCGGAAGCAAATGCCACGTAGCGGCCGTCGTCCGAGATGGCGGCCTTGTACGAAAAACCGTTCCCCTGCGCGCCGGCCGAATTGACCGAGACGCGCTTTGTCTGCCCCGTCTCTCTGTCGCGGACAAACATATCCAGCGAAGTGGTCGTATCTCCGGCGACCAGGTCAGTGGCGTAGGACTCGAACGCTACATACCGACCGTCGGCTGTGATGGCGGGAGCGTAGGAACTGCCGTTGCCTGATTCGCCGGCGGTGTTGATGGAGATGAGCGTCGTCTGTCCGGTCTCCCGGTCGTGGACGAAGACGTCGTCCCAGCCGTTGCTATCCTGAGGGATGAGGGAGTTGGCGCCAGACCAGAACGCCACGTAGCGGCCATCATCTGAGATGGAGGGAAAGCTGGAATCATCGTCGCCCTGTTCGCCGCTGGTGCTGATCGAGACCCGGGTCGTCTGCCCGGTCTCGCGGTCGCGGACGAAAACGTCGCCAGTATCGTTGGTGTCGTTGTCAACCAGATTACTGGACCAGGAGTGGAACGCCACGTAGCGGCCGTCGCTCGACATGTGGCAAGTGTTCGAACTGCTATTGCCCTGTACGCCATCGGAATTGAGCGACACCAGGGTTGTCTGCGCCGTCTGCCGGTCGCGGATGAAAACGTCGCCGGTATTGTTAGTGTCGTTGTCAACCAGATTGTTGGCGCCGCTATAGAACGCCACGTAGCGACCGTCGGCCGAGATGTTGCAAGTATACGCATCAGCGTTGCCCTGTACGCCGGCCGAACTGGTCGACACCAGGGTTGTCTGCGCCGTCTGCCGGTCGTAGACGAAGACGTCGCGCTTGTCGTTCGCATCTCCGGCGACCAGGTTGCTGGCTACAGAGTAAAACGCCACGTAGCGGCCGTCGCTCGAAACCGCGGGCTTGGACGAATCTCCGTTGCCTTGTGCGCCACTAGAGCTGACCGAGACGCGGGTTGTCTGGCCCGTCTGCCGGTCACGGAAGAAGATGTCGAGCATCCCATTCGTATCCCCGGTGACGAGGTTGG
>NZ_JAYRVJ010000546.1:0-3511 GCF_041918635.1 Promineifilum sp. (SeqCode) | reverse complement strand
TCAGAAAAATCTGCGAGCTCTGCGAAATCTGCGGATAACTCTCTTCAAGAGGCGACCGATGGCTGACGAAATCCGCTTATTACTGGCCGACGACCACGCCGTCGTCCGCTCCGGCTTGCGCATGCTGCTCCAGGCCCAGCCCGACATGAAGATCGTCGGCGAGGCGGAAACGGGGCAGGAGGCGATCCGCCGGACGGGCGAATTGCGGCCGGACGTGGTGTTGATGGACATTGAGATGCCGGGCATGAACGGCATCGAGGCGACGCGGCAGATCAAGCAGGCGGTCCCGGCGACGGCCGTGCTGGCCCTGACGATGTACGAGGACGACCAGTACTTCTTCGAGATGCTGCGGGCCGGCGCGTCGGGCTACGTGCCCAAGCGGGCCGCGCCCGACGAACTGGTGTCGGCCATTCGCGCTGTCAGCCAGGGGCACGTGTTCCTCTACCCATCGCTGGCCGGGCGGCTGGTGCAGGACTATTTGCAGCGCGACCCGGCGCTGAGCCAGGAGCCGCCGGGCGACGACCTGACGCCGCGCGAGCAAGAGGTGCTGACGCTCATCGCTGAGGGGCTGAGCAACAACGAGATCGCCGACCGGCTGGTCATCAGCGCCAAGACCGTCGACCGCCACCGCGAGAACATCATGCGCAAACTGAATCTGCACAATCGGGTGGATTTGGTGAAGTATGCGTTGCGCAAGGGGCTGATTGATCTGGAAGAGTAGCGGGGGAGCAGGGGAGAAAGAACTTTCGGCCGAGGTTTCTGTCACCCTGCGCCTCCACTCCCCTGCTTTTTCCCCCTGCGCCGCAAACGGCACACATCAAGACAAATACCTTTCAAACCACCCCAACATATGCTCCAACCGCGCCACCCGCCGGTCTGTCCGCCCTCCCCGGCTGACCCCGTGCGACTCCCCGGGCAGCAGTAGCAGTTCCGTCGGCACGCCCAGCCGCCGCAGGGCGATAAACACCTGCTCCCCCTGCTCCTGGTCGCAGCGGTGGTCGTTCTCGCTGTGGATGACCAGCGTCGGCGTTCGCGCCTGGCCGATGGCGCTGATGGGCGATTGCGCCCAGCACGTCGCCATGTCCTCCCACGGCGCGCCCGTCCCCGCCAGGTGCTCCAGCCCGGCGTTCAGGTCGCTGGAGCCGTAGAAGCTCAGAAAGTTGCTCACCACGCGCTGGGCCACGGCCGCCTTGAAGCGCTGCGTCCGGCCGATGATCAGCACCGTCATGTAGCCGCCATAGCTGCCGCCCGTCACTCCCATCCGCGCCGGGTCAATGTAGGGCAGCCGCTCCACGTAGTCGGCCCAGGCCATCACGTCGTCGTAATCCACCGTGCCCCACTGGCCGTAGATCGCCCCCGTCACCGCCTCGCCGTACCCCTGGCTGCCGCGCGGGTTGCTCCAATAGACCACGTAGCCGGCCGCCGCCAGATAGTGGAACTCGTGCATGTACATGTTGCCGTACTGCGTCTGCGGCCCGCCATGGATTTGCAGGATGGACGGGTACTGCCGCGTCGGGTCGAAGCCCGGCGGCTTCAGGATCCAGCCGTGCAGCTCGTGGCCGTCGGCCGCCGGGAACCACACCTCCTCGATCTCACCCGTCGCCACCTCGGCCAACCACGGGTTCAGCGCCGTCAGCGTCCGCGGCGCGCCCGGCGTCCCGTCCTCGTCCAGGTCGCGCACCACCAGTTGCGCCGGGTCGTCCAGCGTCGACCACAGGTAGGCGATGCGCCGCCGCGCCCGGTCGAAGGTGTAGCCGCCCAGCACGCCCGGCTCATCGATAATCCAACTGTAGGGGCGGGTTTGAAACCCGCCCCTACCGGCGGCATCTTCGTACGGGCGGATTTGAGATCCGCCCGTACCACCATTGTCCGGCCCAAACGCCGCCAGCGACACCAGCCACTCATTCCCCCGCGTCGAGGCCACACAGGCAATGCGTTGCCCATCGGCCGACCAGACCGGCAGCGACGGCGTGTCCTCGTTGAACACGTCGCCGTTCGTCGAGCCGGCCAGATGCAGGTCGAGGCCGCCGCTGGCGTCCCGCGCCCCGCCCCCGGCCAGCGCCGCCACGTAGAGCCGCGCGTTTTGATACCACCGCCCCGGCTTGTCGCGCCCCAGGTAGGCCACGGACTGCCCATCGGGCGAGAAGACCGGCGCGAACTTGCGGCCGGGGCGCGTCTCGATCTGGGTCATCTCCCCGCCGCCGGCCGGGATGAGGTACAGCTCCGTCGCGTCCAGATCCATATCCGGCCGCTCCCCCCGGTTGGAGGCGAACAGGATAGAGCGGCCGTCGGGCGACCAACTCGGCTCCGTCTCGTCCTTGTCGCCGTCAGTCAGCTGCGTCGCCGCGCCGCTCTCGGCGTCGATGACCCACAAGTGCCAGCGCTCCTTCGGCAGATAGCCCGCGCCGTCGAACTTGTAGTCGGCGCGGGTGATGTGGCGGTAGGAGAGGCCCAGCTTCTTCTTGGCCTCGTCCTTCTCCCGCTCCAGCGCGTCGGCGTCCTTCTGGCGGAACTGGCACACCAGCCGCGTCCCATCGGGCGACCATTCGAACGGGCCGAAGTTGCCCTTCAGGTCGGTCAGCGGCCGGGCCTCGCCGCCGTCCAGCGGGATGAGGTGCAACTGCGCCTGCTCCTCGTTGCCTCGGTTGGAGAGGAAGGCGATGGTCTGGCCGTCGGGCGACCAGCGCGGCTGCGTATCGGCCCACTTGCCGTGGGTGAATGGGCGCAAGCGGCTACCATCCGCCTCGGCCAGCCACAGGTTGGTATACTTCTTCTCCGTCTCGCGCTCCACACGCTGTACGCAGAAGACCACGCGCGCCCCATCGGGCGAGATGCGCGGGTTGGAAGGGATTTGGAAGCGGTAGAGGTCGTCGGCGGCGGTCAGCGTCGGGGCGGCCTCAGCCTGGGTGTCGGTCATGGGGATGCTCCTTGGAATGGATGAATCGTGGGAAAGATACCACGTTCGCCGGTTTATTAGTAGAATTGTAGGGTGGGATGGCATCCCGCCTCTTTGGCCTGACAGACGCGGGATTACTATCCCGCGCTACAAGCGGGCGCGATAAAAGCTACAGGAGCGCAGTATGGACTCACCAATTGTGGACAAGGTTGTAGAGGAATTGCGAACACTCCCCCCCGACATGCAATGGCGGGTGCTCGAGTTCGCGCGCGCCCTAACGCTTTCCACCCCCCACGGCGTCCCAGGCCGCCAACTCATGAAACATGCCGGGACAATCTCGGTCGAAGATGGAGAGGAGATGCTCATAGCCATTGAAGAGGGCTGCGAGCAGATTGATACCGATGGCTGGTAGGTACTTGCTCGATACCAACGTGCTGATTGCGTTCCTCCAGGGAGAATCCGGTGTTGCGGAAAGCGTTAACGCCGCCGATGAGATTTATATGTCCTGTATTGCCGTCGGAGAATTGCGCTATGGAGCCCGCAAATCCGGCCGCATGGCGGAGAACTTGGCGCGCGTCGAGGCTTCGGTAAGCGATGTTGTCGTGCTAGGTTGTG
>NZ_JAYRVJ010000545.1:0-6833 GCF_041918635.1 Promineifilum sp. (SeqCode) | reverse complement strand
GTGACCGGGCCGCCGAAGCTGCCCAGCCACAGGCTTGCGCCGTCACTCACTTCTTCTATCTCGCCCCGCCACAACAGTTCGCGGTTGACGCGGGCCGTGACTGTCGCCCCGCCGCCCGCCCGCGCTACGTCCAGCCATATCTCATTGGCCTCGCCGCCGCGCACGTGGGGCCACGTTTGCCAGGGCAAGCGGTAAACCGGTTCGCTCCCATTGACCGCCTCCCAGATGGCGACGTAGCCGGCTGGCGACACGGCCACGATGAGCGCCCATTCCTCGCCCCCCAGCGCCAGGCCATAGCCGCTATCGATCTCGCCGGCGACGTGGGCGGCCGTCAGGCGGAGCGAGTAGGCCGGTGAGTCGGGCGGCAGCGGATCTCCCTGCGGCAATAGCATCTCGCCGCGCCCGTCCAGCGTGTGTGTCCCCGGCGTGGTCGCGGCGACGAGTGGGCCTAGCGGTCGCGGGTCAAATGCGCCCCCGGCCATGAGGGCCACCAGCCCGATGGCGACGATCCCTAGGGCCGCCGCGCCCTGTAATACCCGCCTTGAAGAGGAGTCCACCGCTCACCTTGACTCGCCGTTCGTAGTCAGGCAATTCATTGCTGTTCTTCCCGCGCCCGCAGAACGGCAATGAATTACCTGACTACGAACCGGCCTGCTTATTCCAATGCCGGCCGCACGAGCGCCGTAAGCTCCCCAAACCCAACCCGATATCCCTCCCCCTGACTCCATCCGGCCAATGTCAGCCGATCGCCATCCTCCAGATAGCGGCGCGTCTCCCCGGTGGGCAGGGGGATGGGGCGCGCGCCGCCCCAGGTCAGTTCCAGCAGGCAGCCCAGCGCGTCGGGCGTTGGCCCGCTGATCGTGCCCGAGGCCAGCAGGTCGCCCGGCCGCACGGCGCAGCCGTTGCTCGTCTGGTGGGCCAACTGCTGCGCCATGTTCCAGTAGAGGTGGCGGAAGTTGGTGCGTGTCAGCGTCAGCGGCGGCAGCCCCGCTTCGGCCATCGCCGCGCTTTGCAGCGTCGCCTCCAGGTGGATGTCGAACGCCCATGGCCCGGCGGCGCGCAAATAGGGCAGCGGCAATGGGTCTTGCGCCGGGCCGTGGCAGCGGAACGGCTCCAGCGCGGCCAGCGGCACGACCCACGGCGAGATGGACGTGGCAAAGCTCTTGCTCAGGAAGGGGCCGAGCGGCCGGTACTCCCAGCGCTGGATGTCGCGGGCGCTCCAGTCGTTGACGAGGACGAGACCGAAGATGTGGTCGGCCGCCGCGCCAGCCGGGATAGGCTCGCCGTGGCGGTTGCCGGGGCCGACGAAGAAGCCGACCTCCAACTCGAAATCCAGTTCGCGCGTCGGGCCGAAGACGGGCGCGGTCGCGCCGGGCGGAAGTATCTGGCCGCGCGGCCGGACGACGTCAGCCTCGGTCGGGAGGAGCGTACCGGCCCGGCCGTGATAGCCCACCGGCAGGTGCAGCCAGTTGGGCAGCAGCGCCGCTTCCGGCCCGCGAAACATCGCCCCCACGTTGGTAGCGTGTTCCCGCGACGAGTAGAAGTCGGTGTAGTCGCCCACAGCCGCCGGCAGCAGCAATTCGACCTCATCGCGCCGGTGGAGCGTCCGGCTCAGGGGTGGCGCAACCGGTCGCATGCTGGTCAGCGTCTCGGCCAGCAGGCGCTGCACCACCGCCCGCGCCTCATCCCAGGCGGCGCGGCCCAGGGCCATGAAGTCGTTCAGCGCTGGCCGGGCGAATACCTCCCCGCCGCGCAGCCCCGGCCCGGCGAAGACGCCCCCGGCCGCCAGCGCCGCCAGGTCGAGTACCCAGTCGCCGACGGCCACGCCAACGCGGGCCGGCTCCCCCGCGCCGGGACGGAAGACGCCGTAGGGCAGCGTGTGAAGCGAGAAGGGGGAGTTGGTTGGTATGGTCAGCAGCACGGGTCGCCTCCGGGGGGCGGGAATGAGTGCCGCCCGCCGTCTTTATAGTCGCGTTTGAGCGGTGGGGCAAGAAGGGGCGGAGCCGGCCCGTCTAGAGAGGGTGTTGCCGGACGGCCCAAATCCCGGTAGCATTAGCGATGGCAAGCTGGCTGGGCGATCGCGGTTCCGGTTCGCCGGGGCCGAGGAAAGTCCGCACTCCATAGAGCATGGCGCCGGCTAACAGCCGGGCGGGGCAACTCGACGGCAAGTGCAACAGAGAGGCGTATTGCCGGAAGGGGCGACTCTTCCGGCGAGGGTGAAACGGTGGTGTAAGAGACCACCGGCGGCGGCAGCGATGTCGCCGGCCAGGCAAACCCCGCCAGGAGCAAGGTCAAGCAGGGCGGAAGGCGCTCGTCGCCTACGGGGCTGCTCGTCCCGTCTGACGTCCGGGTAGACTGCACGAGGCGGTTGGCAACAACCGTCCCAGATAGATGATCGCCAGCGATGGACGGTTCGCCGCCCATCGCCCACAGAATGCGGCTTATAGGCCGGCTTGCCACAAGCTATAGACCTGACAGGTATCCTGAGGCCTGTCAGGTTTGGGTATGTGGAGAACCCGAGCCATGACTGTTCGTGTCCTATTTGTCTGTTTGGGCAACATCTGTCGCTCACCGATGGCCGAAGCCATCTTCCAAAGGTTAGTGGATGACGCCGGCCTGTCGCGGCGTATCGAGGTAGACTCGGCCGGAACCAGCGCCTACCACGTCGGCGAACTGGCCCATCCCGGCACGCGGCGCGTCCTGTCGCGCCACGGCATCGCCTATGACGGCCGCGCCCGCCAACTCGCACCCGGCGACGCGACCAACGGCAAGACCTACTTCATCGCCATGGACGCGGAGAACGCCGAGGTGCTGCGCGACCGGTTTGGCGACCTGCCCCACGTCCATCGTTTGCTCGACTTCGCCACCCATACCCCTGTCCACGACGTGCCCGACCCCTACTACACCGATAACTTCGACTACGTTTACCGCCTGGTGGAGGACGGTTGTCGCGGCTTGCTGGCGGCTATCCGGACGGACGAGGGGCTGTGATGGACGCGGCGCGCGAACATGAAGTGATCGTTGTCGGAGCAGGGCCGGCCGGGGCCACTACGGCTACCGCCCTGGCGCGCCAGGGGCGCGACGTGCTGCTGCTCGACCGCCACACCTTCCCCCGCGACAAGATCTGCGGCGACGCCATCTCGGCCGGCGCTGTTCACATCATGCGCGAATTGGGCATGGCCGACAAAATCGCCGCCGCCGAGGCCCGCGGCGAGTTCCACCGGCTGGACGGCATGCGGCTGGTATCACCCAGCGGCCATCTCATTCGGGCCGAGTTTCGCCGCGGCGTGGCGGGCGAGGACTCCTACGTCGCCCCGCGCCGCTACTTTGACGCGGTTATCCACAAACAGGCCGTCGAGTGTGGCGCGCAGTTTGTCCAGGCGGAAGTGAAGGAGCCGCTGCTGGAGGACGGCCGCGTTGTGGGCGTGCTGGCCCGCCAGAATGGCGAGGTGAAGGCCTACCGCTCGCGCGTCGTCGTCGGCGCGGACGGCGTCACCTCGACCATCATGCGCCACCTGCGGCCGGAGCCGGCGCAACACGTCGATCGTCATCGCGCTGTCGCCCTGCGGGCCTACATCGAGGATCTGGAACTCTACCCGCACGAGATCGAGTTCTTCCTCTACGACGAGATTTTGCCCGGCTATGCCTGGATTTTTCCCGCCGGCGACCACGTTGCCAACATCGGTCTGGGCATGCGGTTGGACGTGTTTCGCGGTCTCAAGAAGAACCTGAAGCAAATGCTGCGCGATTTCCTGGACATGCCGGCCATCCGTGAGCGCCTGACGCGGGGCGGCGTGGTGCGCGACGTCGCCAGTTGGCAGCTCAATTTTGGCTCGCAGAAGCGGTTGCAACACGCCTACGACGGGGCGTTGCTGGTTGGCGACGCCGCCGGCTTCATCGATCCTCTGACCGGCGGCGGCATCTACAACGGACTGGTTTCCGGCGTGCTGGCCGCCGACGTGATCGATGGGGCGCTGCGCGCGGGCGACGTCTCGCGCGAGAGGTTGCGCGCCTATGAGCGGCGTTGCAATGAGAAGATGTGGTCAACGATGCGCAAATCCTACCTCTACCAGCGCATCCTGATGAATTATCCCAGCGTGGTCGATGCGGGCATCCGCTATCTGGGCCGGCACAATGGGGTGGCGAAGACCTTCCTGTCCAAACTATAAAATTAGGAATTAGGAATTAGGAATTAGGAATTGTGAATCCAGAGATACCTTTGATTCCTAATTCCTAATTCCTAATTCCTCTGCAATCCGCGCCGGCAGCTCGAAGACGGACATGCTCTTGGTGTAGAACACGTTCGCTCCGGCGGCCAGGCACGTTTCACGCACGCCGGGCCGGGTGTTGGCGGTGTAGATAACAATGCATGGCGGGCACTCCGGCCGCTGTTCGCGCAGACGCCGGCACACCTCCACCCCATCCATCTCCGGCATCAAAATATCGAGCAGGATAACGTCGGGCACGTCGGCGGCGAGGCTGTTCAGCGCCTCCGCGCCGCTCGACACGCGTCGCACAGGGCAGCCGAAACGCTCGAAAACCACCTCGTAGAGGTTAGCTAGAGACAGGTTGTCATCGACGATCAACACCGAATAGGACATGGCAGCCGCACAGCTATGGGATTCAGTGGAACGTGGAGTATACAACGAAAAAGCTGAGGCTGCTAGAGAAAGCGAAAAGCCCGCGCAAGGGCGGGCAACGGACTTCCCAATACACGATTCTTCTACTTGACGGACTCTGTGGAGTCTCCGGTACTCCCGGGCCGGAGACGAGGGGCTGGCTACTCCCGCTTAGCCATTACATTCTGCGCCTGCGGGCCTTTGCCGCGGTCGATCAACTCATACTCGACTTTATCGCCCTCATACAAGTTGCGATAGCCGTCGCCGCGAATGGCCGAGTAGTGGACAAACACTTCCTCGCCGTTCTCGTCGGAGTTGATGAACCCGTAGCCCTTCAACCGGCTAAACCACTTGACGATACCAGTCTTGCGAAACATGCTACCAATACCTCCACATCGGTCCTACTGATACAGGTGAAATTCCACTTCGTGGAAGCCCCAGATAAAGCACCGTTCCCATAAGATCTGGGAAACGGTGCTTTATCTTCAGCTTGCTACCAATACAGGTGCGACCCAAAACTACCAATACGAGTAAACTTACTCGCAGAGTATCATAGGAGGGGGAGGGGGGTCAACGGGGCCAGACGATATTTCACGCCTTGTTCACGGCCTCTCAACGCTCTTTTAGGGTCGCCTGGAGCATGATCTCTCTGACGCCGGTGTCCACAAAACCGACGCTTTCGGCCAGGTGGATCGAAGCGTCATTGTCTTCCGCGACGACGTAGAGGGGAGCGCGTCCGCTGTCCAGCAACTCCTGGCTGATCGCGGCCACGACGCTGCGGCCCCAGCCCTGGCGGCGGTGCTGCGGCCGGGTATTGACGGCGATCTCGGCGAACGCAGGGGATTGCCAGTTGAGCGAGGCGCTGGCGACGACCTCTTCCTCGCCGCTCTGACTGGAGCGGATGATGTAGCGCGGCAGATTACCCGGCCCCAGCGAGCGCGTTACCAGCACGTTGATGATCGGCTCGAAGCGGGCCGGGTCGAGCGCATAGAGGCGCAGCCGCTCTTCCGACTGGATGTCGAAGAGCGCCTGGATGAGCGGCAGGTAGCGCGACGGGATACTCAGGATAACTGGCTGCCCCGGCCCCAACGCCTGGCGGATCAGGCGGGCCGCGGCCTCGGTCGCGTCGGCGGCATGGTCAGTCGGCAGGCGCATGGTGACCAGCGGCCGGAACAGGTCGATGCCCGTGCGCGACAGGGCCACGTACCCCGCCGGCCGCTCTTCCGGGGCGGCGACCAGCGTCGTCCGCTCCTCGGCGTGGTGCAGGGCGTAGTAGGCGGCCATCGCGTCGGCCGGCTCGCGCTCGCGCAGCAGGAAACGAATGGCCCGCCGCAGTTGCCTGAGGTTGCTCATGCCGCGCCCGCCAGCGCTTCCAGCGCGCAATCGATGGCCGCGTCCACCCCGGCGCGCACGATGTCGCGGCCGGGCTGGTAACTCTCCATGCTTTCCGCCGCTTCCAGGACATTGCCGTCCACCACCAGGATGGCCGCCGTGTTCGCGCCGCGCAGGCTGCCGACGAGGAAGAGCGCCGCGCACTCCATCTCTACCGCCAGCACGCGGGCCTGTGACATGGCGCGGTAGTCGGGTGCGGCCGGCGCGGCCACCCCGGCGTAGAAGTTGTCGCGCGACAGGACGATGCCCATCCGCGCCGTGTGGCCGGCCGCGGCCACAGTCCGCGCCAGGCCCAGGCTCAGCGCCGGGTCGGCCACGGCCGGGTAGCCGTCCGGCACGGTCTCGCGGCCATAGCCATTGTTCTGCACGGCGGCCGTGGCGACGATCAGCTGGCCGGCGTGGATGTCGGGCTGGAGCGCGCCGCACGTGCCGACGCGCAGGATCGTTTGCGCCCCGGCGGCGATTAGTTCTTCAAAGGCCACCGCCGCGCCCGGCGCGCCGACGCCGTGGGAGCAGACGGTGATGGGCCGGCCGCGGTAGTGGCCGTGGTGCGCCCGGTATTCGCGCCGGTGGCTGAGCAGCGTGGCGTCGTCCAGCTTTCCGGCGATGCGGTCGGCCCGCGCCGGGTCGCCGCAAACGATGACCAACGGACTGACCGCGCCGATGGGCAAGCCGGTGATGGGGAGTTCGTATTGGGTCATAAGGTTAGATAGACCTGACCGGTGTCGGGCGGTGGGGGGCCACCCCCCGCACCGGGGAGGGGGGGTAGTCGTCTAATAATCCACCCGCGGGGTGGGGGTTGGGGGCCGCGTAGCGCAACTC